>JAJFHO010000202.1 GCA_021775575.1 Hyphomicrobiales bacterium | reverse complement strand
CGGCGCGCGGGAGACGAATTTCTCATTCGAGAGTTTGGCCGACATCTTGTCGATCTCGGAAGCCACCTTTTCGATTTCGCGCTCCAGCCGACCGGTTTCGGCGGCGATATCGATAACGCCTTCCAGGGGCAGCGCTATCGTCGCCTCATCGAGCACGATCTGGAGCGAGCCCTTCGGTGCGGAGGAAGCCGGTTCGATCGACTCAAGGCGCGCAAGCGTCGCGATCGCGGCGCGGTTGGCTTCAAGGCGCGCCAGCGTCACATCGCTGGCGCCTTCGATAACAACCGGAATTCTCGCGCCGGCGGGAACATTCATCTCCGCGCGCACGGAGCGGATTTCGCCGATCACCCGGATCACCCAGCCGAACTCCTCGGCGGCGGCCTTGTCGACAAGACCCGAAAGCCGCGGCCAGTCCGCCAGGATCAGCATGGTGTCGCGCGCGGGGCCCGTTTCTCCCAGCCGCGTCCAGAGTTCTTCGGTGATGAAGGGCATGAAGGGATGCAGCAGCAGCAGCGATTGATCCAGCACCCAGGAGGCGGTGGCGCGGGTCTCCGCCTTCGCCGCTTCGTCGTCCCCTTGCAGGGCCGGCTTGATCAGCTCCAGATACCAGTCGCAGAAAATATTCCAGACGAAGCGGTAAAGGGCGCCCGCCGCCTCGTTGAAGCGGTAGGCCTCGATGCCTTCCGTGACGGCGGCGGCCGTCTTCTCGACTTCTCCGGCGATCCATCTGTTTACCGGGCTTGCGAGATTTGCCGGATCGAAGCCGCCGGCGCGCGCGCATTCGTTGATCTCCAGGAACCGCGCAGCATTCCACAGCTTGGTGCCGAAATTGCGGTAGCCTTCAACGCGCGCGCGGGCAAGCTTGATGTCGCGCCCCTGGGCGGCCATGGCGGCAAGCGTGAAGCGCAGCGCATCGGCGCCGAACTCGTCCACCATTTCCAGCGGGTCCATGACATTGCCCTTGGACTTGGACATCTTCTGGCCCTTCTCGTCGCGGACCAGCGCATGGATGTAGACGGTGTGGAAGGGCACCTCTTGTTTAAAGTGCAGCCCCATCATCATCATCCGCGCAACCCAGAAGAAAATGATGTCGAAACCGGTGACCAGAACGTCCGTCTTGTAATAGCGCTTCAGTTCCGGTGTTTCTTCAGGCCAGCCCAGCGTCGAAAACGGCCAAAGTGCTGAGGAAAACCAGGTGTCGAGGACATCGGGGTCGCGCTCGAGCGGTTTGTCTTCGCCATAATGGTCCCGGGCTAGAGCCTTCGCCTCATCCTCGTCATGGGCAACGAAAAACTCGCCGTCGGGGCCGTACCAGGCCGGGATCTGGTGGCCCCACCAGAGCTGGCGCGAAATGCACCAGGGCTGGATGTTGCGCATCCACTCGAAATAGGTCTTCTCCCAGTTCCTGGGGACAAACACCGTCTCGCCCCGCTCCACCGCTTCAATTGCCGGCTCGGCCAGCGTCTTGGCGTCCACATACCATTGCTCGGTGAGCCAGGGCTCGATGACGACATTGGAGCGGTCGCCATACGGCATGGTGTGAGGGTGGTCGTCGACCTTCCCGACCAGTTCCAACGCTTCGAGATCCTCGACGATGCGCTTGCGCGCGATATAGCGGTCGAGGCCGCGATAGGCTTCGGGCGCGTTTTCGTTGATGCAGGCATGCTCATCGAAAATATTGATCATCTCGAGATCGTGCCGCTTGCCGACCTCGAAATCGTTGAAGTCGTGGGCAGGCGTAATCTTGACGGCGCCCGAGCCCTGCTCGGGATCGGCATATTCATCGGCGATGACTGGAATCTCACGCCCGACCAGGGGCAGGATTGCCACCTTGCCGACAATATCCCGGTAGCGCTCATCGTCGGGATGAACTGCGTCTGCGGTATCGCCCAGCATGGTCTCGGGCCGCGTCGTGGCGACGGTGATAAACCGCCCCTCCTCGCCTTTTACCGGATATTTGAAATGCCAGAGATGCCCTTGCGTTTCGACCTGCTGCACCTCCAGATCGGATATCGCGGTCAGCAATTTCGGGTCCCAGTTGACGAGGCGCTTATCCTTGTAGATCAGCCCGGCCCGGTAGAGATCGACGAATACTTTCAGGACCGCGGCGCTCAGACCGTCGTCCATGGTAAAGCGCTGGCGCGACCAGTCGCAGGTTTCACCAAGCCGGCGCTGCTGCTCGACAATCGAGTCGCCGGACTCCGCCTTCCAGGCCCAGACCCGTTCAATGAATTTCTCGCGGCCCATGGTCCGGCGATCAGGCTCGTGATTTTCCATGAGCTGCCGCTCGACCACCATTTGCGTGGCAATACCGGCATGATCGGTGCCCGGCTGCCAAAGCACATCGCGCCCGCGCATCCGCTCAAATCGGATCAGAATGTCCTGCAATGTGTGATTGAGCGCATGGCCCATATGGAGCGTGCCGGTGACATTGGGCGGCGGAAGCATGATGCAATAGGGTTTTGCGCCCGCTTCGACCCGGTCTTTCTGGCTGCCGGCGAACGCGCCCGCATCTTCCCAGCGCTTATAGATAGCATCCTCGATTTGCGAGGGATTGAGCGTTTTGTCGAGCATGGGATTCTGACACCGTCGTTGAATTCTATGGCGGGGTCGTAAGCCTTGCCGGCTTGGGCTGTCAACAATCGAGCGGCAAAGACTGTCCAAATGGAAAACCGGGACGCGCGGGCGCCCCGGTCAATTCAAGCCACTCCGGACGCGGGTCCGAAATTTTCCGGGCAGGCATCAAAACTGGTTATGCCTGGCCTTGATCTCATCCTGAACCGCGTCTTCGACAATGCGCTGCATATTGTCGTCCAGCCATTCGCGCAGCATCGGCTTGAGCATCTCCTTGACGCTGTCTTCAAGAGTCTTGCCTTCGCCGCTAGCGGCCGGTACCGCGATCTCTTGCGCCGCCGTCAGGTCGGATTCCGCCGCACCAGCCCCGAAATCGGTATCTTCCGGCACTATCGGAGCAACTTCCTCGAAATTCTCTTCGTCTGTTGGCATCCCCGCACCCAGCACCGGTTCAACCTCCGCCGCTTCAGGCGCAAAGGCCCCGGCATCCGGTGCCAATTCGGCCTCCACGGCTTCAGGCGCAAAGGCCCCTGCATCCGGTGCCAATTCGGCCTCCACGACTTCAGGCGCAAAGACCCCGGCATCCAGGCTCGCATCCTCCGACGCTGCCAGGGGCATTTGGGGCAGGCCGGTTTCACCGGCCTCCTGCAAGGTATCGGCGCCAAAATTCTCTATATCGGCGCTTCCCTCCTGTGCTGGCGCCGGAATCTCACCCGTTTGCCCGTCAGCAGAGAGGTCAGACACGACGGCCGCGAGGTCAAGGCCCGACGGCGGCGCATCATCACCAAATCCGGTCGCGCTATCAGGCAGCGCAGCCTCCTGCATTGGCGTCCCGGAGAGAATATCGGGCGATGCGGGGACAGGTTCCAGCTGAGGCATTTCTGCGGATTCAGCAAGCGTCTGCGCCGCGAATTCGTCGGGTTGGGCGACCGCGGGCTGCGCACTGGGGTCCGGCATTGCGGGGCTTACCGGCAGCGGCGATTCGATTGCGGCGGCAACGGTATCGGAAGGCTCCGGCAACGGTGGCATTTCCGGTTCGGCGCTTGTCGCCAGCGCTGCGTCGGCAGGCGCTTCGGGGACGACCGGCACGTCCTGAGAAATCTCGTTTGTAAGGTCGAAAATATCCTCCTCCACGGCCGCCGGTTCCTGATTGAGAGCGTTCGCGATGTCATCTACGAGGCTGGGCTGTTCGCCCTCAGGGTCCATGCCGGCCTCTTGCGGGGCGGCCGCCGCAGGCGCCTCCACGGCTTCGGGCTGCTCTTGCTGCACCGGAGCCTGATCGTCATCCGCGATTATTTTGCGAATAGACGCCAAAATTTCGTCCATTGTAGGCTCCGGAGCCTGCTCGGTGCTGCTCATTGTCGTCATCCTTTGCCGCCATTGCCCCCTGTCTTCCCGGTCTCGCCATCGGGAGGACTCTTGCATGTTGAATACCTTAACACATGGTTAAGCCGCAAGTCTTGCGCGCTTACGTGACCCTTGGCCGCTGCTTATGGTTAACGCTAGTATGGTTCGCGTTTGCCGAATCCGAACAACTTTCGCCGCACTCGCTTATAGTGCTCGGCAGGATCGTAATAATCGACAGGCAGCCCAAGGCTCGCTGCGTCCAGCCGCCCCACAGCGGAGTAGAGCGCAAAGGACGCAACCACCATGTCGCGGCGCGTACCGACAAGCGTAACCTGAGCATCAAGAAGCTCCTGTTCCGCGTCGAGGACGTCAAGGATCGTCCGCTGCCCCACCTTTTCTTCTTCCCGTACGCCGTTCAGGGCAATCCGGTTGGCGCGAACCTGGGCCTGCGCCGATTCTATCTGGGCCCTTGCCGAAACGAGCTGGCTCCAGGCGGAGACGACCTCGGCGCGTATCTTGACCCGCGCAGCATCAATTTCACGCAGGCGCTGGCCCCGGGTCTGCCGGGCCTGGCGAACCCGCGCGGAGGGCTCTCCCCCGCTGTAAAGCGGCACCGTGAGTCGGCCTTTCACGGTAAAATCCTCAGTCCTCCGCGCCGTAAGGCTCGGCTCGAACCGTTCAAAATACTCCGTTTCCAAATTCAGTTCAGGCAGCGTTTCGCCAATGATCTGCTTGATCGCGTAAGTCGAAGCTTCCTCGAGATACAGCGCCTCCAGAATCTCCGGATTTTCGGCGTCTCCAATACTCAGCGCGCCAGGAAGACTGGTCGGCAGCACGGATTCGACGGGAGGCGGGTTTGTCAGGTGGCTCGGCGGATGGCCGATGACCCGCTCATAAGTCGCCCTGCTCGATTTCAGGTTCGCCTGCGCCGCGTTAAGTTCGGAAATCGCGCCCGCGTGCCGGGCCTCCCCCTGCGCCACGTCCGTTTTGGTGACCTCGCCAACCTCGAATCTGTCCTTCGTCGCGGTCAGCTGTTCGGCAAGCACCTTTACGTTGCTCTCGCGCAGACGCACGATTGCCTGGTCGCGCAGCACATCCACATATGCGGTGACTGCCTCCAGAAGCGTGTCCTGCTCGGCCGACCGCAAGCTTTCCCGCCCGGCGTTGATATTCGCTTGCGCCTCGCGGACAGCGTTTCTCGTGCGCAGACCGCTGAACAAGGGCTGCGTGAGAGTAAAGGTGTATGAGCCCGGATGATGCGTGCCGACGCGCCCGACATTGGAACCGGGAAATTGAATCTTGTTTTCGGTGATTGTCTGGCGGCGCCCCCAGTCGGCGGTGAAATCGACATTGGGAAGATATCCGGCCCTGGCCCTGGCCATCTCTTCATCGGTCGCGCGGAGCCGGGCGCGTTCCGCGTTAAGGGTCGGGTTGTTCGTATAGGCGGCGGCCAGCGCCCGCTCCAATGATTCGGCGCGCGCCGGCGGCGACGCAAAGACGGCGACGCAACAAAGCGAAAGCATTGTCAAAACAACCGCTTTTTTGTGTTTATTCTCAAAAGCTTGAGAGTGCATTCCAATACCACATCTCACTGCCGCGGCAGACGGGCGATACGACATGCGACGCTGACCGCCTTATTCCATCTGCAATCTGTGCGGCGGATCCCCGGGCCGACAAGCGTGAAGATAGCGGCTTCGCAAAGGCCGTGAAAGACAATTCAGCCAAGCGTGTTCATATCTCTCGCCGACTGTGTGGACTAGGCCACACAAGCGACCTGAAGGGAGCGTGGAACAAACGCCGGACCGACTGAATTCAAAAGACGAACTCCGGCGCGGCTTCGAAGCCCGGCAACTCCGGCGCGGCCGCGTCAAATGAGGAAATACCGGAGATTTCACCGGCAATATTCCGGTACAGGCATGCCTGGCCCATATCGCGATTGCCGATGATGGCGACCAGACGACCGCCGACCTTGAGCTGAGCAAACAGTATTTCCGGGATTTCCCTGACACTGCCCTGAAGCAGGATTGCATCATAGGGGCCCTCGTCGGGATAACCCTGCGCAAGGTCTCCGCGCACGATAGCGGCGTTGTCGGCTTCCAATTCCTCAATATTGCCACTCGCGGTTTCCGCCAGCGCCGCATCGCTTTCAACCCCGACCACGGCTCCGGCCATCCGCGCCAGCAGAACGCTTGAATAGCCGCTGGCGCAACCGATATCGAGCACCATGTCGCCTGCCTCCACCGCCGCCAAATGGACCAGACGAGCCAGCGTCATCGGCGCCATCATGTACCGGTTGAACGATGTCTGACCGACGGTCGGGAAGGTAATTTCCTCGTCCATATAGGCAAGCGAACGCATCGAGGCCGGGACAAAAAGCTCGCGCGGGATATCGTACATCGCGTTGACGATACGCGGGTCGGTCACCTTGTTGGGCCGAATCTGGGAGTCCACCATATTCGCGCGCGCGGTCGTGTAGTCGATCATCTCTGCCCCCTGTGATCACAGGCATTGCGGCCATCGACACGCTGAATATACAAATCCGGGCGGACCGCACCTGGCGGTCCGGACCTTAGCCAAACCCGGCGCTCGTCGCTAGGGCCAATTTGGCGCAAAACAGAGCTCAGGCGCATTATCGTCACCCGCATATGCGACACATTGTCGATTTGCCGTTGACAGGGCGACAGTTCGCCGCGATAGGTCGCCGTCAATTGAGGTGGAGCACGGGTTTTGCTATAGCTGGCCGGCTCTCCCGACCAACGTAAAGGCCACGTGGCGGAGTGGTGACGCAGCGGATTGCAAATCCGTGTACCCCGGTTCGATTCCGGGCGTGGCCTCCACACCTTCCAATATCCGCGCAATTTCGTTTTCAAGGAATTGGAATGGAATTTCATGGAAGAGAAAATCGCGCAAACGGCATTGCCGAGAGGCAACGCAAGATCTCAGTTGCAACGCCGTTGCGCGAGACCTGAGAGTGCGGCCGCCCAGGCGGAGCGCCGCTCAGCGCTTCTTGCGCTCCCGGGCGAACAGACGCATCAGTAGCAAACGCGCGCCTTCGCCACGCAGCGCTTATGCGGCAGACCGTATTTTACGAACCAGTTTCCGCATGAAGTTTGGATCTTCCCGATCCGCACCTTCTTGATGCCCGTCTTTTTCTGCCATGCCTCAACCGCGATCCGCACCTTGTAGGCCGCTGTTCCAGCCGCGCCATCGGAATAGAAGAAATCCGTCCCGTTATGGGTTTGAGTCACATTCCGGCACCGCGCCTGTGCCGGCCCTGCCGCCAAAACCGAAGCCAGCAGCGCCCCCGCCGACAACGTCATCACGGCGTTTCGAACCACCCGCATCAACGTCATTCCACACTCCCGCATCACTCACCTGCCCAATGTCAATAACAAACGCGCGCCCGCGCATAGCAACGATGATGCGGCAGAACATATTTCACGTCCCACGGTTCGCATCGCGTTGCCACCTTGCCAATGCGCACCTTCTTGATGCCCTTTTGCTGTTGCCACCCCTCGATCGAGTATAACAGCTTCCTGGTCGCCGCAGTCTTGGCGCCGCCGTCCATATTGAACAGATCAGTGCCGTTATGGCTTTCCTGAAAGCTGTGGCAACGGGCCGCCGCTGGCGATGATTTCATCGTCAGCACACCAAAAAGCGCCGCAACCATTACGCTCACCAAAACACAGTTTATCCGCATTGGCCCCACACCCCCCAAAGCGACAATGAGATGGCACTATTTAAAATGACGGATGCCCCGTGACCACAAAAACTCGATTTAACAGGCAAATTTTTGCGACAGGTGTGTCCTTCTCTCCACACTCGGGCTGGCCGCATTTTTCGCGTCCGGACCCAATAACCTCAGCTGTTGTTCAATCCTGTATCGCGGTCCTTCGCGCCGCGGTCATTTCGCCAGCGCCGCTCCCACCAGACACTGAACCGCCGCCGCAAGCGCCGGACCAAGGGCAGATCGATCGATAATATCAGCAAACCCAGCGGTATCATCCAGAAGCCGAGGACGGGCAGAAACCCCAGAAGACCGCCTGCAATCAGGAATAGACCGATAATGATCCGCACGACCGCAGAGCGCGGCAGCGAAATGTGATTCTTGCCGATCTTGAGCTTTGGTTTCATTATTCCTGCAAGCGGCGGTGCCATCGGGAAGGCCGGCGGCGGACAGTCAACAGGTATGCCGGCGCGACCCGCGTTGCAACCGCCACCGTCGCGCGTGCGATATTTTATAACGCCGGGTCTGGCAGAAGCGGTTCGCTTTTGCTATAGCGATCCGGCTTGGTGCGCGCATTTGCTAAAATGCGCCGTGATCCCCGGTAGCTCAGTTGGTAGAGCAAGCGGCTGTTAA
>JAJFHO010000201.1 GCA_021775575.1 Hyphomicrobiales bacterium | reverse complement strand
GAGGAACTGGCCAGGCAGCTCGGCGAAACGCGTGCGCGCGACACGCAAGGCCGGATGCCCGCCGAAGCGGGGCATGGCGGAGCGGCCACGGCCGTGTCCTCACAGAGGGTTTCAGCCGGGCCCGGCGGAGGTGCGCAGGCCCGGGCGATCGAACCGGAAGCAGCTCCTCCGCCTGATGCCGCACCCGATGTCGCACCCGATGCCGCGCCGGAGACGGCGGCGTTTCTCCTGCCGGAGACATTTGCGGAGGTTGTCGCGCTGGCCGACGAGCACCGCGAGGTGATGCTGGTGAATTCGCTGCGCAAAAATGTCAGGCTTGTGAACTACGCGCCGCCGCATATCGAGATCAACTTGACCGAAGGCGCCCCCGCCGCGCTTGCCAACGAACTCCGGGCGTTTCTCAACCGGGCGGCGGGTGGCAACTGGATGGTTGCGGTGTCGGACCGGGAGGGCGAAAAGACGCTTGGCGAACAGCGGCGCGAGCGCGAGGAAGCGGAGGAGGCGGTGCGCGAAGCCGAACGCGTCAGGCTTTTGGACCATCCTTCCGTCAAGGCGGTCATGGAGCAGTTTCCAGGTGCGGAGATCACCGAGGTGCGGCCGCTTGAAGAATCGAATAGTGAAGACGATTGAGTGCAACCAGCAGGCAAAGAGAGCATGGGTATCAAAGATTTTTCGAGCATGATGAAACAGGCGCAGGAGCTCCAGGGCCGGATGCAGGAGATGCAGTCGGAGATGGACCAGATGGAATGCTCTGGCGTGTCCGGCGCGGGGCTTGTCAGCGTCGCGCTTAACGGCAAGGGCGACATGAAGCGCCTTAAAGTCGACGAAAGCCTGCTGACGCCCGGCGAAGGCGAAATACTGGAAGACCTGATCATCGCGGCGCATAATGATGCCAAATCAAAGATGGAAGCGATGCTTCAGGACAAGATGAAGTCGATTACCGGCGGTCTGCCGATACCGCCGGGTATGAAGCTGTTTTGATCCGCCGCCTGCCCGCGCCCGCCAATCGCGCCACCGTCCGGCGTGATCACTGAGAGGTATCGATGTCGCGCAGCGTCGCCGGCCCGGAAATCGAGCAACTGATCCAGCTGCTCGCGCGGCTGCCTGGTCTTGGGCCCCGTTCCGCGCGCCGCGCCGCGCTTCATCTGA
Source organism: Hyphomicrobiales bacterium (assembly GCA_021775575.1). Lineage (GTDB taxonomy): Bacteria > Pseudomonadota > Alphaproteobacteria > Rhizobiales > Methyloligellaceae > JAJFHO01. Next base: position 22,547 of record JAJFHO010000201.1, on the reverse strand, counting down.
TTAAGCGCAAAGACCAGCTGCTGTCGCCGCTCGCCAGCGCCATGCAAGTGGCGGCGCAGAGCATTGTCGTGTGCGGCCAATGCGGCAATATGGATACCTCGGATCCCTGCACGATCTGCCGGGATCCGCGCCGTGACGCTTCAATGATCTGCGTCGTCGAGGAAGTCGGCGATCTGTGGGCGCTGGAGCGTGCCGCTGTCATCAACGCCCGCTACCATGTGCTCGGCGGAACGCTCTCTCCGCTCGACGGCAGGGGCCCCGATGATCTCAATATTGCCTCTCTCACCGAACGCGCCGGATCGGGCGGCGTAACTGAAATACTGCTCGCACTGAATGCCACGGTCGAAGGGCAGTCGACGGCGCATTATCTGATGGACCAGCTCGAGGGCAGCGGTATCACCATCTCGCGGCTCGCGCATGGCGTGCCGGTCGGCGGTGAACTCGACTATCTCGACGAGGGCACGCTCGCCGCCGCCATCAAGGCACGCAAGACGCTCTAGGCCGCTCGCTGCTCCAGGCTCCGCGCGGGCCGGTCAGGCCGCTTTGCGCGGCAGCGCCGAGGGTTCGGGCTGAACCGTCTCTTCCACCGCGTCGTCCTTGGCCGGTGTCTCCAGCTCATCCTGCTCGATCAGAGCGTCCCGGAAGACACAGTCGCAATAGCTTGCATAATGCCGCTGCATGTCGGAGAGAAACTCAGTCTGCGCAGATGCCAGATCGCCCGTCGTCTTGCAGGAGTACATCCGTTCCGGCCAGTCGAGCCAGGCGCGGGCGCGATGTGACCACAGGGTCAGGAATTCCGACTGCATCTTTGCGTTGAACTCCATGAAAGGCTGGACTGCATCGGGAATTCCCTCGAAATGGGGCGTCAGAATCCCGATCGCGAAGGGGTCCGCGCCGGGGCTTGCCGGGTTTGGGTTTTTGTCGGTCATGGGGGGCCTCGTTTTCCAAGTTATATTTAACTTTCAGTATAAACTCTTTTTCACAATAAAGCGAGATGGTGGTTGGTCGCATCGATAGGATTTACCCGGCTCCGATGCGGTTTTGGTCGCCTTGAGCGGGCATTGATCGGAGCTCTCGGAGTGCGGCAGGAGCAGGGGAAGAGAGGGTTCCATGGTTCACGATTACGCGCAAAGGGCTGCTGCCTTTCGGGAATTGCATGAGCGCGCGGGCGCTTTCGTTATTCCCAATCCATGGGATCTGGGCTCGGCGAGGCTGCTCGCGGGCCTCGGCTTCGAGGCATTGGCGACGACCAGTTCAGGCTTCGCCTTTACGCTCGCCAAGAGCGATGGCGGGGTGACGCGGGAGGAACATCTCGCCCATATCCGCGCCCTGAACGAGGCGACGCCGCTTCCCGTCTCCGCCGATCTGGAGAATTGTTACGCGGATGATCCGCGCGAGGCGGCCGAGACAATCCGGCTTGCCAGCGAGGCCGGCGCCGCGGGCGGGTCGATCGAGGATTATTCCGGCCATTCGGGCGGGCGCATATACGACTTCGATCACGCGGTGGAGCGGGTGGCGGCGGCCGTTGCGGTGGCCCGCGCGCTGCCCATTCCCTTCATGCTCACGGCGCGGGCGGAAAACCTGATCCGGGGCCGGAGCGACCTCGACGACACGATCAAGCGACTCCAGGCCTTCGAGCAGGCCGGCGCAGACGTCCTTTACGCCCCGGGCCTGAAAACGGTGGAGGAGGTGAAGGCGGTCTGTTCGGCGGTGTCGAAGCCCGTCAATGTACTGGCGGTGCCCGCTCTCAGCGTTACGGAAATCGCCGAGGCCGGCGGCAAGAGGATCAGCGTCGGCGGCGCGCTGGCGCGCACCGCGATCGGCGGTTTTCTTGCGGCCGCGCGGGAAATCAAGGAAAAGGGCAGCTTTTCAGCATTTGGCGACGCGCCGGGCTTTGGCGAGGTGAACGGTATTTTGGCAGCAGACGGTCGCAAGTAGCGTTTACTCCCCGGCAATCAAATCCGGCTGTTTGCCGTCGCCATTCTGTGCTGTTGTCGCTTTTGCTTTCTTGCGCGCGCTGGCCGGCATTTTGGGCCGCGCCGCGGCCGCGGCGGCCTTGGCCTCTTCGTCGAAATCGAGCGTTTCGATCTTGCGCCCGCGCGAGGTTATCTTCTCCGATGACGTCAGCACCAGCTCGATGTCCTTGGCCGATTGCCCGAAATGCTGCTGCAGCTTCAGCACCCGCTCGCGCAGCCGGTGCACATCGTCCGTCAGATAGGCGACCTCCCTCTGGATCAGCCCGGCCTGCTCGCGCATCTTCACGTCTTTCAAGATGGCCTGCATGGTCTGGACGGCGAGCATCAGCATGTTGGGTGAGACGATGACGATGCGCGCCCGCGCGGCCTGTTGCAGGAGGCCTGGAAATTTCTCGTGCAGATCGGCGTAGGTCGATTCCGACGGCACGAACATGAGTGCGGTGTCCTGGGTTTCGCCGGCAAGGAGATAACGCTCCGCTATGGCCGAGATATGGGTGCCCACATCCTGGCGCACCCGCGCCACGGCCTGCTTCTTCGCGGTCTCCGCGCGCGCTTCGCGCAACGCCTCGAAACCCTCCAGCGGAAATTTGGCGTCGATGACGAGGTCCGGCGCATTGGGCAGGTGGATCAGGCAGTCGGGCCGCATATTGTTCGACAGCGTCGCCTGAAAAGTGAATGCCCCCTTGGGAAGACCATCCTCGATGATCGCTTCCATGCGGCCCTGGCCGAAGGCGCCGCGCTGCTGCTTGTTGGCGAGGATTTCCTGCAAGCCGACAACATTCGACGACAATTCGGTAATATTCTTCTGCGCTGTATCGATGACAGCGAGGCGCTCATTCAGCCTCGACAGGCTTTCCGTCGTCTTGCGGGAGCTGTCGGTCATGTTCTGACCCAACCGGTGGGTAACCCGGTCGAGACGCTCATTGATGGAGCGGGTCAGCTCCGACTGGCGGGAGACGGAAATTTCCGCGACCGTCTGCAGCCGGCCCTTCATTTCCGCCAGCTCGGTTTCAACCAGAGAGGTTTGCGCCATGTGATCGGCCCGCTCCTGGCTGCGCCGCGCCAAATTGGCGGTGACCACGACCAGCAGAACGAGCAGCAGGAACGCGGCGAAACCAGCCACGCCCAACAGCATATGGGCCGGATCGAGGGTCAGCTCGCCCAGACGAATCGCATTATCGTTCATAGCCAATGCTATAGCGCGATTCGCGCAAAAACCTGGATCAAAACAGGAACATTTATGTGCCGCTCATGTTGACCTCTTGCCGGTCTCCGCCTATCTCAACACCAGTATGACGAAACGCAATATCATCACCTTGCCCGATCCCCTGCTGCGCAAGTCGAGCGTCGACGTCGAGCGCGTCGACGACGAATTGCGCGCGCTGATGGATGACATGCTGGAGACCATGTATGATGCGCCCGGCATCGGTCTCGCCGCGGTGCAGATCGCGATCCCGCGCCGTCTCATTGTCATGGATGTGAATTACCGGGGCGAGGATGAAGAAGGCGGCGAGATGCCCAGAGAACCGGTCTGCATGGTAAACCCGGAAATCGTCGTGCGCAGCGACGAGATGCGCGTCCATGAGGAGGGCTGCCTGTCGATCCCGGAATTTTATGCGGAAGTCGAACGGCCATCGAAAATCACCGTGCGCTATATCGACCGGGAAGGGCAAGAGCAGACGCGCGAATGCGAGGACATCCTCGCCACCGTCGTCCAGCACGAGGTCGACCACCTCAACGGCAAGCTCTTCATCGACTATATCTCGCGGCTGAAGCGCGACCGCGTCATCAAGAAATTCGTCAAGGCGGCGAAGGGCATGGCTGTGGCCTAGGGAGCTTGGCTCTTTTTCAATTCCTCCACACCTGACATAACCCTTCCATGAGCTTGCGCATCGTCTTCATGGGTACGCCGGATTTTTCGGTGCCGGTGCTGGCCGCCATTTTTGGCGCGGGCCATGAAATTGCGGCCGTGTACACCCAGCCGCCGCGCGCCGCCGGGCGCGGGCAGAAAGAACGGCTGTCGCCGATCCACGCCTTCGCGGAGACGTCAGGCCTGCCGGTCGTCACGACACCGACCTTGAAGGATGCCCATGAGCAGCGCGGTTTCGCCGCCGTGAAGGCCGATGTCGCGGTTGTCGTCGCCTACGGGCTCATTCTGCCGAAGATCATTCTCGATGCCCCGCGCCACGGCTGCCTTAACCTGCACGCCTCGCTGCTGCCGCGCTGGCGCGGCGCGGCGCCAATCCAGCGCGCGCTTATGGCGGGGGATGAGGAAAGCGGCGTGATGGTTATGCGCATGGAGGAGGGGCTCGACACGGGCCCCGTCTGTCTGACTGAGCGGGTGGCTGTCGGCGAAGACATGACCGCCGGCGAACTTCACGACCGGCTCGCCGCGCTGGGCGCTGATCTGATGGTCCGGGCGCTTGCCGTGCTCGAGGGCGACAGCCTCGACTGCAAGGCGCAAGGGCAAAATGGCGTGACTTATGCCGCCAAGATCGACAAGAGCGAAACGCGCGTCGACTGGCAGAAGCGCGCGCGCGATGTTCACAATCGCATTCGCGGCCTGTCACCCTTTCCCGGGGCGTGGTTCGAGCTGGACGTCAAAGGCAGGCGTGAGCGCGTGAAAATTCTGCGCTCTTCGGTGGTCCGGGGCTCCGGCGCGCCCGGCACTGTCATCGGCGACGATCTGACGGTGGCTTGCGGTTCGGACGCCGTGCGGCTGGTCCAGGTCCAGCGCGCTGGCAAAAAACCAATGAGCGCGGATGAATTCCTGCGCGGTGTCGCGATCGTCCGTGGCGCTAACCTTTCCTGACGAATTTCGACAAACCGCCCGGTTCCGGTTTAATGTGTGGTTACGAGGAGGCGCATGACGGCAGGAGTGCGTCTTGAGAGTATTGTGTATTGCACGGCGGGCCGCGCTGGCCCTGCTTTTCACCGTTCCAATTACCGCCGGCGGCGCGCCCTTCGGCAAGGTTGAGGCTGTCGAGAGCGCCCGCGTCACCACGGCCGCCGGGACGGGCTTGCCACGTCTGCGCCGTTACGGCGTGACTTCGAAACGCCGGATTGGGCGCGTGACGACGGGTCTGACCGAAAGCCGGACATCTCGTTCGCAACGGCTTGTCACCGGACTGCCCGAGTCTCGATTGCCCCGCTCGCAGCGTATTGTTACGGGGCTGCCGGAAGGCCGGACGCCCGGTTCACAGCGGCTTGTCACCGGATTGCCGGGGTCTCGATTGCCGCGTTCGCAGCGCGTCGTCACCGGATTGCCGGAAGGCCGGATGCCCCGCTCGCAAAGAGTCGTCACGGGACTTCCGGACTCTCCGCTTCGCCGTTCGCAAAAGGTTGTCACAGGGCTGCCGCAAGTCCGTATGTCCCGCTCGCAAAGAATCGTCACGGGCCTTCCGGACTCTCCGCTTCGCCGTTCACAGAGGGTTGTCACAGGGTTGCCGGAAGCCCGGATGTCCCGCTCGCAAAGAATCGTTACGGGCCTTCCTGGAAGCAATGTGCGCAGAACGGCGCGAGTTGTGACGGGACTGCCCGGCAGCCGCACGCCCCCCGGCCAGCGCGTTGTGACAGGGCTCGGAAAGGTCCGGCTCACGCGCTTCGGGCGCCACAGGCCGCCTGCGGCGGGGCGGCGCGGCCGTCATGGGGTCAGGGTTCAATTCCCCCGTTTCGCCGCCTTCGCCGTGCCGGAGCAGACGCTCTACCCGCCTTATTATCGCACGAGCCAGCCCTGGACCCGCAGGCCCGAGCTGACAGGACGGATCGCGGGCGGGCCGACCGCGCGGCAGGGATCTCCCTGGCGCAGCCATGTCCAGGGCGGCAGAACGGTGGAACAGGGCGCTCTCACCCGCAGCCGTATCAAGGGAGGGCGCACCGACCGGCAAGGCTCGCCGCTCGGGAGCCGCCTCGTTGCCGGACGCACCGTGCAAAAAGGGACACCCTGGGCCAGCACCATGGGGAACTGGAAGTTCAAGGGCTATCAGGCGCCGATGCGGCCCAAAGGCATTCCCTATTACCGTCCGCGATAGCGTGATTGCCGAAATGCGACAAAAGCTTGAACGCCCGGCGCGAAGCGGGCATGACCACGCCCATGCCCCGTTATCGCATCACAATCGAGTATGACGGCACGCCGTTCGTCGGCTGGCAGGTTCAGGACAATGGCCCTTCCGTGCAGGGACGGCTGGCTGAAGCCATTCATGCCTTCTGCGCGGATGAGCTGATTCCGAGCGGAGCCGGGCGCACGGATGCCGGCGTCCATGCGATGGGGCAGGTCGCCCATTTCGACCTGACGAAGGAGTGGCCGGTGGACACCGTGCGTGACGCGCTGAACGCGCATTTGCGCCCGGACCCGATTGCAGTGCTCGATTGCGCGCAGGTGGGCGACGATTTCGACGCGCGCTTCTCGGCCACGGCGCGGCACTATCTCTATCGCGTCGCCGAGCGCCGGGCGCCGCTGGCGCTCGACAGGAACCGGGCATGGCAGGTGCCGCGGCCGCTCGACGCCGACGCGATGCATGCCGCCGCGCAGGCGCTCACCGGCAATCACGACTTTACCACCTTCCGGTCTGTCCAATGCCAGGCGAAATCACCGATTAAAACGCTTGATCGGCTCGACGTTTCACGCGTTGGCGCGGAAATCCATATCGCTGCCGCGGCGCGGTCTTTCCTGCACAGTCAGGTCCGTTCGCTGGCCGGGTCGCTGAAATGCGTCGGGGAAGGCAAGTGGAGCGCAAAAGACCTCAAAGGCGCGCTTGAAGCAGCGGACCGCTCGGCCTGCGGGCCCGTTGCGCCGCCGCACGGACTCTATCTGGTGAAGGTGGACTATTAAGCCGCCCTGAAAAGGCGCCGGGCGACTTGTTTGGCTATTGCTTTGTGAGCGTGATTCTCGCCGACCCCTTCGCGCTTTTCGCCGAGAGGGTCTGGCGTTTGCCGCTGACGCTGATATTGACGTCGCCCGACACGCTGTATTGATCGGAATACAGGCTGCCCGAGTAGCTGCTGCTGCTCCGCCGGACAACCCGCCCCGACTGCTGGAAGGTTCCGTTCGCGTGGGAGCAATTCGCATAAATGATGAATGTCCGACCGCTGCCTTCCTCATAGCGGATGCGGCAACGCACTTTCTCCACCTCGCCGTTGGTCAGCTTGACCGTACCGCCGCCATTCCAGGTGCCAATGATCGTCGCGGCGTGCGAATCCGATATTCCGGCGAACAGGCCTGTAGCCACGGCAACCACGAAGGTGAGGGCAAATTGCATTACGTGTCTCCCGACCATAGAAAGATATCGACCGCCGCGCGACGACCGATTCGCAAGCCTAGTTTACAATTTCGGCGGTGTCTTCGATAGATGGATTGGGTCAATTTGCCCAAACCACCCCTGTTGGGCCGCTTTATGGCCCCGAAAAAGCGGCAAAATAACGGCCAATGAAATCCTTGTAGATCAGAGTGAGCGTTTCAAGGTCACCGACCGCGACCCGCTCATTCGTCTGATGGATGGTCCGGTTGACATGCCCGAATTCTATCACCGGGCAATAGTCCTTGATAAAGCGCGCATCCGATGTCCCGCCGCTTGTCGAGAGCTCAGGGGTCTGGCCGGCGACCTCCTGCACAGACGCGACCATAAGGTCGATCAGCGGACCAGGCTCGGTCAGAAAGCTGTCGCTTGACGGCGAGAAGGTCAGATCATGGTCAAGGCCTATTCCTCCCAAGGCATCCTGGGCCAGGCCGCGCAGCAGGTCTTTCAGGGATTCCGCCGAATGCTCGTCGTTGAAACGGATATTGAAACCGGCGCTCACGGCCGCGGGTATGACATTCACCGCCTTGTTGGCTGCCTCGATGGTTGTCACCTCCAGATTCGAGGGCGCGAAATGCACATTGCCCTCGTCGAGCGGTTCAGCGAGGAAGGCGTCAAGGGCTGCGATCATGCCGGGGAGGGGATTTTTCGCAAGATGCGGGTAGGCGACGTGACCCGCCGCGCCAATGACGGTGAGTATGCCATTGAGGCTTCCGCGGCGGCCGATCTTGATGGTATCGCCCAGAGTATCGGGACAGGTCGGCTCGCCGACAAGGCAATGGTCGGGCTTGTGGCCGGCGGTCTCCATCCAGTCGAGCACTTTCGATGTGCCGTTGATCGTCGGGCCCTCCTCGTCGCCGGTTATCAGCAAGCTGATCGAGCCCGGCGCAGCTCCGTCATGTTCTCCAAGCCACGCCAGCACGGCGGCGGCAAATGACGCGATCCCGCCTTTCATGTCGACCGCGCCGCGGCCGAACAGAAGGCCGCCCTCGACTTCGCCGGCAAAGGGGGGATGTTTCCATGCGGCCTCATCGCCCGCGGGCACCACATCGGTATGTCCGGCAAAGCAGAGATGGGGGCTCCGCGTCCCGATGCGGGCGAAAAGATTGTCCACGTCCGGCGTGTTCTTGTCGGAGAAGGGCAGCCTCTGGCAGGCGAAACCGGCGCTCGACAGGACGCCTTGGAGATAATCCAGCGCGCCGCCCTCCTCCGGCGTCACCGACGGGCACCGGATCAGGGCTTGCGCCAGGGTCAGCGGGTCTTTGGAACTCTGCGTTGTCATCGGTTGTCCGGGAACGCCATCAACCGCCTAGAAGGAGGCGTCCGTCGGCCGCGGCGCGCCGCTGAGCGGGTCGGGGCCATATCTGTTGTCGCCCGGCGTGCCTTTCAGAATTCCAAGATCGACGAGATACCATATTCCGATAACAAGGCCGACAATAGCGAGAGCGATGCCGAGCGCGTTCGGATCATCGGTTGTTCCCGCGATGCCCGCTTCCTCGGCCGCCGCCTGCGCCGCGCTGGCACCGTAGAAAAGCGCCATCCACCAGCCCGACTTGTTCCGGTCGTGCAGCCGCTTTACCGAGATTGCCAGCGAACAAAAAATCATGGCCGCGACAATACCGAAAATCGGAATGATGAGTATCTCGGAGGAGATGCCCGTCGCGGCTGCCAGAGTGCCAAGGCTGAGCGCAATCGCCGCAATCGCGACACCCCCGCCGATCGCAAGCAGGATGCTGCCGATCCAGTAAGGCTGCCGGCTGATTCTCCCCTGAAATCCGAAAAAAAGATGTTTCCAGTCAATATTCATTGCCAAGCTCCCTCGGTCTGCTCCCGCGAAATCCTCGCGGGCGCGCCTGCTGGATATATAGCGGCGATCGTCTCACAAATCGAGCGCGGAGCCGGATCGGAGGTTGTCTCTTGCTAATCCCGCAACAGATCGTTGAGCGACGTTTTCGAGCGTGTCTGCTCGTCCACGGTCTTGACGATGACGGCGCAATACAGGCTCGGTCCCCAGTTTTCGCCGGGAAGGTTCTTGCTCGGCAGCGAACCGGACACGACCACCGAATAGGGCGGCACCTTGCCGATATGGATTTCGCCCGTCTGCCGGTCGACGACCTTGGTCGACTGCGTGATGAAGACACCCATGGAAATGACGGACCCTTCGCCGACGACGACGCCCTCGACAATTTCAGACCGTGCGCCGATAAAGCAATTGTCCTCGATAATCACCGGCCCGGCCTGCAACGGCTCCAGGACGCCGCCAATACCGACGCCACCCGACAGATGTACATTCTTGCCGATTTGCGCGCAGGAGCCGACCGTCGCCCAGGTGTCGACCATGGTGCCTTCATCCACATAGGCGCCGAGATTGACGAAGCTCGGCATCAGCACCACGTTGGGCGCGATATAGGCGGAGCGGCGCACGACGCAATTCGGCACGGCGCGAAAGCCGGCATTTTTGAATTGCTTCTTTTTCCACCCCGAAAATTTCGACGGCAGCTTGTCCCACCAGACCGCGTCGCCCGGCCCGCCCTTGATGATTTGCGTTTCGGTCAGGCGAAATGACAGCAGCACGGCCTTTTTCAGCCATTGATTGACGACCCACTCATCGCCTTTCTTCTCGGCGACGCGGACTATGCCGGAATCGAGCAGTTCAAGCGTCGTCTCGACGGCGTCGCGCACCTCGCCCTTCGTGGCGGTGTCGATTTCATCACGGCGTTCAAAGGCGTCGTCGATCGTTTTCTTGAGAGAGTCGTATGACATGGAACTTTCCTGACTGGCGCAACGCGTATGATCCGGATGGCTTTTCGCCGGACTTTTTGCGGCGCGGGGCGAGGCTTGTCAATGCGCGCGTCGAGCTTCCTCCATCCGGGTTCCCGGCTGTTGTTAGGCAGACTGCGCCGCCGCCGGCCCGTCCGCGCGAAGATTTAGGCCCGGCGGCGCCCGCGCTTCGTGCTAATTTTCAATTGCCTCAATCTGGCGAACTGGGATCGGTTCGAGCGGGACAATCCGGATATCTTTGCCAGAATGTATCAGTTCTGGTGCCGGTCGGCGGCGTGAGCGACGCGGGTCCAAGAATCTTCCCTTGAGGCCGATTGCCACCACGTAGCGGACTTTCGCCATTGCCGTCGCCACCGATATCCGCACTGTTCTTCTCGTCTCCATCCGCTAAAACTAGGCCCATGAGCAAGCTGTCCAATCTACCGCACACCCGCACCGGCAAATCCGGAGGTGCGACATGAGCCATCCAGAGGGTCCCCGAACCGGACGTCCGCCGAGCTTTGGCGCGCGCGGCATGGTGGCGACATCCAACGTGCTGGCGACCAATGCCGGCGAAGCCGTTTTGCGCAACGGCGGCAGCGCCGTCGATGCGGTGATCGCGGCGAATGCGGTTCTGTGTGTCGTCTACCCGCATATGGCGGGTCTTGGCGGCGACTGCTTCATGCTGATCCACGATCCCAAGAAGGGCGGCGTGGATGCGCTCAATGCAAGCGGCCCGGCGGCTGGGGCGGCGACGCGGGATTATTACCGCGAACGTGGTCACACGGACGAGATTCCCTCCCGCGGGGCGCTTGCCGCGGTGACGGTTCCGGGCGCGGTCGATGGCTGGCGCGAGGCCCATGAACGCCATGGCCGGCTCGACTGGGCCGATCTGTTCGCCGATGCCATTCACTATGCCCGCGAAGGCTTCCCGGTGAGCCGCTCGCTGACCGACTGGACCATCACCGATGTGCCCGTGCTGAGCCGGTTCCCCTTGTCCGCGGAAACCTTCCTGCCCGGCGGCAAGGCGCCGCGCGACGGCGACCGTCTGGCGCTGCCGAAGCTTGCGGGTTCCTTTGAACGCCTGGCGAAGCTGGGATCGCGCAAGGCCTTTTATGAGGGCGGAATTGCCGAGGAAATGTGCCGGGCGCTCGGGCCCGACGGTTCGCCGCTGACGCCGGAGGATTTTGCCGCCTACCAGGCGGAATGGGTGGAGCCGATCTCGACCGATTATCGCGGTTACACCGCTTACGAATTCCCGCCCAACGCGCAAGGCTTCGCCGCGCTTCAGATCTTCAACATCATCGAAGGTTATGACGTGCGGGGCTGGGGCGACAGCTCCGCCGATTATTTCCACCATATGGCCGAAGCCACGAAGCTGGCGCTGGCCGACCGCAATGAATGGCTGACGGATCCCAAATTCGTCGATATTCCGCTCGATAGGCTGCTCGACAAAGCCTATGCGGCGGAGCGCCGGGCACTGATCGATCCCGGGCGCGCCGCGGTCATGGAAGAAGTCCCGCCGGGCATCCGCTATGGCAAGGGGGCGCCGAAAAGGGATGCCGGCGGCGACACCTGTTATTTCTGCGCGGTCGATGGCGACGGTCTCGCCGTTTCGATCATCGAATCCGTCTATCACGACTTCGGCAGCGGCGTGATCGCGGGCGATACCGGCATCCTCATGCAGAACCGGGGCTCCTTCTTCTCGCTCGACGAGAACAGCGCCAACCGGCTGGAGCCCGGCAAGAAGACCTTCCACACGATTATTCCGGCGATGCTGTTCAAGGATGACGCGCCCTATCTGGTCTATGGCGCGATGGGCGGGGAAGGCCAGCCGCAAAGCCATGCGGCGCTGGCCACGCGGATTGTCGATTTCGGCTATGACGTGCAGCAGGCCATCGAGGCGCCGCGCTGGCTGATGGGCCGGACCTGGGGCGCGCCGGTACGGGAATTGTCGCTGGAGGCGCGGGTTGGCGGCCAGGTCGCGCGCGAATTGCAGCATCGCGGACAACCGGTCAAAATCCAGACCGACTGGAATGATAATCTGGGCCACGCGCAGGCAATCCGCATCAATGCCGATACGGGATTTCTCGAAGGTGGCGCCGACCCGCGCGGCGACGGCTCGGCGAGCGGCTATTAGCCGGCCGGGACGTCTGCGTTGCTCGCAAGCACCGCGTTGACGCCGTCGAGGAATTTCCGCAAATCCTCCGTCATGTGGTGCACATGTTCCGGCGGCGCGGTCCATTCCTGGATCTTGTGCTGGATCGGGTGGTCGTAATAGGTCGAGTGCACCAGCACCGTGACCATGCCCAGCGCATGGGGCGCTTCCAGATTATGCGGCATGTCCTCAAACATGGCCGCGTCGCGCGCGGTGACATTATGCGCCTTTAGAAACTTGTCATAAGCTTGGCGGTCGGGCTTGGGCACATAGCCGGCCGCGCCGATGTCGAACACATCGTCGAACTTCTCCAGCACGCCGAGCTGGCCCGCGACATTTTCCGCATGTTTGCGCGAGCCGTTGGTGAAGATGTATTTCTCGCCCGGCAAGGCTTCGATCGCAGCGCCCAGCTCGGGCATGACGGGCACCATCGACACATCGATGTCATGCACATAATCGAGAAACTTCTCCGGCTTGAGCCCATGCACCTGCATCAGCCCCGAAAGCGTGGTTCCGAATGTCCGGTAATAATCCTTCTGCAACCGCCTCGCCTCAGGGAAGGGAACATCGAGATAATTGGCGATGAACTCGCCCATGCGCTGGTCCACCTGCGCGAACAGATCGCACTCGGCGGGATAAAGCGTGTTGTCCAGATCGAAGATCCAGGCGTTTGTGTCTGAAAAGCGCTTCACTCTCTTATTGTCCCCGTCGCGCCCTTGGGGCGCTCCTCGCCTCTTGTTCGTTTTTCGTCCCTGTCGCGCCCTTGGGGCGCTCTTCGCCTCTTGTCCGTTTTCGTCCCTGTCGCGCCCTTGGGGCGCTCCTCGCCTCTTGTCCGATTTTCGTGCCCGTCAAGCGCTCTCCGCGTCCCCGGACTTGCCGAGCAGCGTACCCGCGCCATGCTCGGTAAACAGTTCCAGCAGCACCGCGTGTGGTGTCTTTCCGTTGATGATCACCACCGCCTCGACGCCGTTCTGGACGACGGAGATGCAGCTTTCGATCTTCGGAATCATGCCCCCCGATATGGTTCCGTCCTCGATCAGCGCCCGCGCCTCGTCGATGGCGAGTTTCTCGATCAGCCTGCCCTGGCCATCGAGCACACCGGCGACGTCGGTGAGCAGCAGCAGGCGCTTGGCCAGCATGCGCGCGGCCAGTTCACCGGCGAAAGTGTCGGCGTTGATATTGTAGGTGTGTCCGTCCCGGGCGACGCCGAGCGGGGCGATCACCGGGATCAGATCCGACTGGATGATGACGTTGACGATATAGGGATCGACCTTGGTCGGTTCGCCGACGAAACCCAGATCGACCGCCTTGAGCAGATTAGAGTCGGGATCGACTATTTTCTTCTCCAGCTTGCGGCATGTCATCAGATTGGCGTCCTTGCCGGAGATGCCGACGGCGCGCCCCCCTTGCGCATTGATTGCCGCGACAATCTGCTTGTTGATGGAGCCGGCGAGCACCATTTCCACGACGTCGACGGTATCCTTGTCGGTGACGCGCAAGCCCCCCTTGAACTCGGACCTGATGTTGAGCTTCTCCAGCAGGGCACCGATTTGCGGGCCGCCGCCATGCACGACGACCGGATTGACGCCGGATTGCTTCAACAGCACGATGTCGCGCGCGAATGTCTCCGCCAGCTCCGGATCGCCCATCGCGTGGCCGCCATATTTCACGACCACCGTCGCGCTGTCATAGCGCTGCATATAGGGGAGCGCTTTCGACAGGATCGCGGCTTCAGCGGACGCAGTGGCGCCCTTGCGGCCGGCTGATTTTCCGTTGTCTTTGGGCATGGCTTTTAGGTCCTTGCGGAGACGTTATAGCCCGTTCGCGGGAGCGGACAATCTCAATCACCGATCAGCGTTAGGATCGCCGCCCTGAGTTCGGGCAGCCCGCCGCCCTTGCGCGAGGAGGTGACGAGAATGTCCGGATGCGCGGCCGGGTGATTGGCAAGCTCTTTCGACGTTCGCTCAACAACCTTTTCAAGATCGCCTTTCTTGAGCTTGTCGGCCTTGGTCAGGACCGCCTGATAGGAGACGGCGGACACATCCATAAGCTCCAGAATGGGCGTATCGGATGTCTTCAGCCCGTGGCGCGCGTCGATCAGCAGGAAGACGCGCTTCAGGCTCGCGCGGCCCTTGAGATAATCCTCGATAAGCGTATTCCACCCCGCCACCTGGGCTTTCGGCGCGCGGGCATAGCCGTAGCCTGGCAGGTCGACCAGATGGGCGCGCCCATCCAGCAGGAAATAATTCACTTCGCGCGTGCGCCCCGGCGTGTTGGAGGTGCGGGCCAGCGCCTTTTGCCCCACCAGCGCATTGAGCAGCGACGACTTGCCGACATTCGAGCGTCCCGCGAAGGCCACCTCCGGCAGCGGGCCGGCCGGGAGGTCGGCAATCTTCACGACGCCCTTCACGAATGTGCAAGAGCGCCGGAACGCCCGGTTGGCCTCCTCCAGAATCGCGGCGTCCAGATCTTCAGGTTTGGCGCTGTCGTCCATTTTCCGCTATGACCCGAGTTTCCCGTTCCCGGCTATCAGTGCACCAGTGAGCCGCGAAAGCCAAGCCGATGCCCGCCCCGTACGAAGCCGTTATTTTCGATTTGCTGACCGGTCTGCTTGACTCGTGGAGCTTGTGGAATCGTGTCGCAGGGGACGCGGAGACGGGAACCCGCTGGCGGCATCACTATCTGCGCCTCACTTACGGTATCGGTGACTACCAGCCTTATGAGGAATTGGTTGTTCGGGCGGCGCGCGAATGCCGGATTGGCGAGGAGGCTGGCCGCCGGCTTATCGAAAACTGGGCTGAGCTGAAGGCATGGCCGGAAGCCAAGAGCGTCCTGAGTGAGCTGAAAGTACAAGTGCCGCTCGCCATTGTGACCAATTGTTCTGAGCGTCTTGGCCGCACGGCTGTCGCAAAGGTGGGCGTTGCATTCGATGCCGTTGTCATCGCGGAGCGCGCCGGCGCCTACAAGCCCGATCCGCGTCCCTACCGCCTGGCGCTGGACGAATTGGGCGTGGACGCTGAACGGGCGCTGTTCGTTGCCGGGTCGGTATTCGATGTGAATGGCGCAGGAGCGCTTGGGATGCCCGTTTTCTGGCATAACCGGGCCGGGCTCCCGCGTCCTGACCAGGGTGCCGAAGCGCTCATCGGCGAGCACCGGTCACTGGAGCCGCTCGTGGAAATCCTGCGCAGTTAGACTGCGGGTTCCGCCAGAAACCGTGCCTTCTTGCTCTCCAGATCGGCGATTTTGATTATTGTTGCCCATGACTTGGTTTTCCAAGCCAGGATGTCAGCGCGCAAGGGAGCGGTCAGCGCCAAGCCGATGCAATCTGCGCGCGGGATATTCTCCGCATGCCGGGCGCATGCAAGCCTGGCGTCTGTCGACCGGAAGTATTGAGAGCGGAACGGTCGAGCATAGGCGGCTATAGGAAAATTTATCTTCGTGTTTTGGTGCAAATAGGACGTTGAGGGACGGAAAATTCATTAAATCCTCAATCAATTACACTTTTGCGTCCTGTTTCTCGATAGTCACCTAGCCGGGAGCAGATGGTGGAGAGAAATTGCGTTTTTTTTTGCTGTCCGCCGGGGCGTCGTTGCTTGGTCGTGTGCATTCAATCTGAGTTAGGTGAATTTATAGTATAATTAACCAAAACCGGTAATTCTCAATCACGATGCAGAGAGCAATCTTGTGCTCAGGTTTCGGGCTGTGACAGCCAAGGATGGCAAAAGCCGGCGGCGGCGATTGCAGCCTTGGCGTGAAACTAGGGGTGACTTTCGTGACTGACAAATCGAGGCTGACAGGTGTCGAGCGGTATTTCGACGATAACGACATCATCGTCAGCAAGACGAATCTCAAGGGCCGCATCACCTATGCCAATGATGTGTTTCTCCAAGTCGCCGGTTACACCGAGAAAGAGATTCTGGATCAGCCGCATAGCCTGATCCGCCATCCCGATATGCCCCGGTGCGTTTTCAAACTCCTGTGGGACACGATTCAGGGTGGTCATGAGATCTTCGCCTATGTCTTGAACCGGTGCAAGAATGGCGACCATTACTGGGTTTATGCCCATGTCACACCGAGCTGCGACGCCTCGGGAGAGATCGTCGGCTACCATTCCAACCGGCGCGTGCCCGACAGGTGCATCATCGAGGAAGCGATAATCCCTCTCTACAAGGATCTCAAGGCGGCCGAAGATGGGGAAAGCAACCGCAAGCAGGGTCTCGTGGCGTCCAGCGGGGCGGTCGCGAATCTCCTGCAGGAGAAAAATGTCCAATATGACGAATTTGTCGCCACGCTTTGACGGCGAGCCATATGAAATCCAAGTACCTGATAACGACGAAAATTAAAGGAGCTTATGGTCATGCTTAAGGGCGGCACAAAAGCAGCGATTTCGAGAGCCAAGGATGTTTGCCTGGCCGTTGCCGACGGTGATTTCGAAGTCCGCATTCTGAATATCACCGAAACCGGCGAAACGGGCGAGCTCATGCACGCCATTAATCGCCTGATCGACCGGACCGACGCTTATATGCGCGAATCCAAGGCCTGCCTGGAATATGTGAGCCGGAACCAGTATTTTCGCCTTATTGCCGAGAAAGGCATGGTCGGTTCGTTCGGAGAGTCCTCGGCCGCGATCAATCGCGCGACCGAGGTTATCAAGAAAAGAAGCGACGATTTCGCGGAAATCACAACACGTTTCGAAAGCCAGTTGGGAGATGTGGTTGAGTCCGTCTCTTCCGCGGTGGGGGGATTGAAAGAGGTTTCCCTGGGAGTCAGCAAGTCTTCGGATGACACCAAGGAGCAGGCAATGACCGTCTCGGCCGGAGCCGAGGAGGCATCGGCCAACATGCAGAGTGTCGCCGCGTCGACCGAGGAAATGACGTCGGCCATCGGCGAGATCAACCGCCAGGTTGTCCAGGCGTCGGAGATCACCGCCACGGCGGTGGACAAATCGCGGACTATGAACGATGAGATCGGCGGTCTGGCCACCGCGTCGGACAAGATTGGCGAGGTGATCCAGCTCATCAACGACATTGCCGCACAGACGAATCTGCTTGCTCTGAATGCGACAATCGAGGCAGCGCGGGCCGGGGAAGCCGGGAAGGGGTTTGCCGTGGTCGCGCAGGAGGTCAAGAGCCTTGCCGGCCAGACCGCCAAGGCAACCGAAGATACTTCGGTGCAGATTGCCGAGATTCAGCAGGCTACCCAAAAAGCCGTCAATGCGAATAACGAAATCAGCGAATCAATCTCCAACGTCAACGAAATATCGACCATGATCGCGGCGGCGGTTGAAGAGCAATCCACCGCCACCCAGGAGATTGCACGCAACGTCGAAGAGGCTGCCGCCGGTACGACGGATGTGAGCGAGGGTATCGCGAAAGTGAGAAGTGCCGCCGACGAGACACAAGGCGGCATGAGCGACGTACAGGGAGCGGCTCAAAAGCTGGGCGAACAGGAATCGGTTCTGCATGGCCTGCGCGTCGAGATGAGCGAATTTCTTGGCGAACTCCGCAAGACCGGCTGACCTAACAAGCCGCTTCGGGCCGCGCGGAGAGGCGTTTGCGCGTCGCGATGCTCAAATGATCTCGATCATACCGCACGGGCTTTCAATAACGGCGCGAAGGCCCGGCGCATGCTCGCCATCGCATCCTTCGACCTTGGCGAGGCTGCGCGCGCCGATTGCGCTCAACGCCGCGCGAAGGCGTTCTGGCTCATCATGATGGATGTGCAGCCCCTGCAGCCGGCAGCCGAGGTCGGCCATGGCGGGCGCCGGTCCGCGGCCGTCCGGCCATTCGATCAGGGTCGGGAACAATCCGCCTAGCGGCATGGAGCCGTCCCCGGGAATGGTGATCTTCCAAGTGAGATCGCCGCGCCGGCCCTGTTCTATGGGCCCGGCCGGGTGCGGGCATCGCGCGACCGTCTCTTCAATATTATCCGTCCGCACGACCCAGGTAAGCAGGGCAGGCCTTGTCGCGATGCGTTCGCGTATCGCCGGATCGTCGAGGCCGAACCACCGCGGGCGTTCAGGCGGCGGGGCTTGCGCGTCGATTGCGATTATTTCCAGGAAGGCTCCGCCGCCGATCTGCATCAGATGGTTGCGGGTGCCCATCAGCGGATGCCTGCCGCCCTCGGGCACGCGGACCCCGAGCTTTTCCGCCAGATGGGCCACGCCGTCTGCAACCGTCGCGGCGGCGATGACGAGGTGATCGAACTGGCAGCGGGTCATCGATGTGAGACCTAGTAACTCACTTCTTGCCCTTCGCCTCGGAGTCTTTCTTTTTGCCGAACCCGATATTGTCGAACAACACGAACGGCACGCCGTGGCGGTGCATGATGTAGGATTGCTGCAGGACGGAGAGCGTGTTGTTCCAGGCCCAGTAGATCACCAGGCCGGCCGGGAAAGGCGCCATCAGGAAGGTAAAGAAGACAGGCATCCAGGCGAATATCTTGGCCTGCATCGGGTCCGGCGGCGCCGGGTTGAGGCGCATCTGGATGAGCATGGTCACGCCCATGATCAACGGCCAGATTCCGATCATCAGAAATGTGGGCGGCGTCCAGGGGATCAATCCGAAAAGGTTGAAAAACGTCGTCGGGTCCGGCGCCGACAAATCCTTGATCCAGCCGTAGAAAGGTGCGTGGCGCATCTCGATGGTGACGAACAGAACCTTGTAAAGGGCGAAGAAGACCGGGAACTGGATCAGGATCGGCAGGCAGCCGCTCGCCGGGTTGACCTTCTCCTTTTTGTAGAGGTCCATCAGCGCCTGCTGCTGGCGCGTCTTGTCGTCGCCATAGCGCTCCTTGAGCTTGATCATTTCCGGCTGCAGCTTTTTCATCTTGCTCATCGAGGCGTATGACTTGTTGGCCAACGGGAACAGCGCCAGTTTGACGAACACCGTGACGATCAGGATCGCCAGTCCGAAATTGCCGACCAGGCGATTGAAATAGTCGAGCGCGAAAAACATCGGTTTGGTCAGGAAATAGAACCAGCCCCAGTCGATCAGCAGGTCGAATTTCTCGATTTTGTTCTGCTCGGCATAGCTGTCGATCAGGCGCGTTTCCTTGGCGCCGGCGAACAGCATTCCCTCGATTTGCGCGGTTGCGCCCGGCTGCACGGTAACGGGATCGAGCAGATAGTCCGTCTGGTAACGCGGCTGATTGCCGGAAAGGGTCGAGGAAAAATTCGCCTGATAGCGTACCTTCTGGTTCGGTATGATCACCGACGTCCAGTATTTATCGGCAATGCCGAGCCAGCCGCCCGCTATGTTTTTGAATCTGAACGGGCCGTCCTCGACGACGTCTTCATAGTCGAGCTCCTGCAGCCCTTCCTTGCCGGCGACGCCGATCAGCCCCTCATGCAGAATATAAAAGCTCTGGACTTCCGGCGTGCCATGGCGCGAGATCAGGGCGTAGGGGTAAAGCGTGATTGCCGCGCCGGTCTTGTTCTCGACCTCCTGACGGACGACGAACATGTAATTCTCGTCCACCGAAATGATGCGTTTGAATGTCAGCCCCTCGCCATTGTCCCAGGTGAGGGTGAGCGGCGCGCCCGGCTTCAGTTTGGACGACTTCGTGCTCCAGACCGTATTTGCGCCGGGGAGCGCGAGCTTTGCCGTGCCGTCGCCGACCCAGCCATGTTCCACATAATAGGCGTCGTTGGCGCCAGATGGCGAAAACAGAACGACATCCTCGCTGCCCGGTTCGACGCTGACCCGGTAGTCTTTGAGAATAAGATCGTCGATCCGCGCGCCCTTCAGCGCCAGCGAGCCTTCCAGGCGCGACGTCTCGATGATGATGCGGGGCGAGGCGTGCAATACGCTCTCGCGGCTGGCACCGGCGGGCATTGGCGCGGAGCCCGGAATGGCGGTGGAATCGGGCCGGGGCGGGCCGCCGGCGGGAGCGTCGGGGCGCGGCGTCGTGTCCGCGGCGCCGGGCGCCTTTACATCTTTTGCGGTCTGCTGCGATTGTTCGCTTTGTGCCGGCTGTTCCTTCGGCGGCGGCGCGAAATAGAATTGCCAGATGAACAGCACGGCGATCGAGAGCACGATCGCCATAACGTAATTTCGAGTATTTTCATCCATGAGCTTGGGTCCGGTCCGGGTGCGGCTGCGCTGGCTTTAGCGCCCTGCGCGTGATCGCGCGTTGCTGTCGTGAACTCTCCGCAGTGCCGTTTGCAGCTCCTTCAGAATCTCGGGGAAAGTGTGCGTCAATGTTCCCTGCCGCGCGATTAATACATAGTCAAAGCCGGGCCGGGCATGAAGCGGCGCAACATGCCGTACCGCCTCCTTCAACCTGCGCCGCGCCCTGTTGCGCCTGACCGCATTTCCCAGCCGCTTGGTGGCGGTAAAGCCGAACCGGGCCGGGCCTGTTGCGTCGCGCTCGTTTCTGCGGGCTTGCAGAACCAGGCTCGGACTTGCCCAGGAGGGGCCGCCGCGGGTTCGCAAGAATTCAGCCCGCTTACGCAGCCCTCCAAGCGCAACAGCTCCGGCATCCGTCGCATTGCGCGCCGTCATCGAAGCGCCGTCAGGCTGAAAGCCGCTTGCGTCCTTTCGCGCGCCGCCGGGCAAGAACCCTCTGGCCCCCGTTGGTCGCTTTGCGCGCCCTGAAACCGTGCCGTCGCTTGCGCACGAGGACGCTTGGTTGGTAAGTGCGTTTCACGCGGTGACTCCGTCTGCTGCTTGAATTGATTTCGCCCCGTTGCCGGGATGCTGCAGGCGCAGCGCAGGCAAAGGGCGAAGCCAATGCTATTCGGCGAATTTTGCCGCTTATACGGGGGGTGCAGTGCCAAGTCAATTCGCGCTGTGTGATAAGGTTTGCGGCATTCGCGCATTCACATCATCTGACGCGCGATCACAAAGGGTTGACGTACAGTTTCAGCGCGTGCGCGCGCG
The DNA here is from genome assembly GCA_021775575.1 of Hyphomicrobiales bacterium. Taxonomy (GTDB): domain Bacteria; phylum Pseudomonadota; class Alphaproteobacteria; order Rhizobiales; family Methyloligellaceae; genus JAJFHO01. The sequence goes on along the minus strand of JAJFHO010000201.1, from coordinate 1,477 downwards.
CTTATGTAGAACACGGAGCATTATTCGGATCCTTCCGGCATCCGGCAGAAAACAGGGGCGCAGGCCCTGATATTTCCAGGGGGAAAATGGATATGAACGCCTGTCAGCGCGCGAGCCGGTATTTCGAAGTAGCGAGCGCCTGGCTTCTCGTATCGTTGGTCGTGTTTCTCGCAGGCTCCCCGGTCCACGCCCAGTCATTGAAGCAAAAATTCACCGCCGCCAATCCGGCTTCGACGAAAACCATCGATCACGCCGCCTGGCAGGCGCTTCTCACCGCTTATGTGCGGCCAGGCAGGGACGGGTTGAACCGTGTCGATTATGCGCGCTTGAAGAAACAGGGTGCGCGCAAGCTCAAAGCCTATCTGGAGGAATTGCAGGGAACCGATGTCACGTCCCTCAACAAGCGCGAGCAATTTGCCTATTGGGTCAATCTCTACAACGCCAAGACCGTGGACATCATACTCGACCATTATCCGGTGCCGTCGATCCGGGAAATTCGTCTCTCGGGCATGTTTTCCGTCGGCCCCTGGAAAGAGAAGGTCGTCACGGTCAAGGGCGTGAAGCTCAGCCTGGACGACATCGAGCATCGGATATTGCGCCCCATTTGGCGCGAGCCGCGGGTTCATTATGCGGTGAACTGCGCCGCCGTCAGCTGCCCCAACCTGCAGACGAAGGCGTTTACCGGCGCGACCCTTGAAAAGCTGCTGGACAAGGGCGCGCGCGACTATATCAACAGCCCGCGCGGGCTGAAGCTGCGGGGCGGCGGCATCGTCGCATCCAAGATCTATGAATGGTTCGCGGCCGATTTCGGCGGAACCGAAAAAAGCGTTCTTGCCCATATCCGCCGTTATGCCGCGCCGGAGCTGGCAGCCCGGATCAGTGACGCGGCCCGTATTTCGGGCTACGAATATCATTGGGGGCTAAACGGTAACTAACGCGCGTTGCAACCCGTGATGTATAACAAGGGGCATGCGTGGGGGAGCTGGATGGAAACGGATCAAGGCAAAGAGCGCGGTGACGCGAAGGACGGCCCTGGCTGGGTCAAACGCGTTCTGCCGCTCGCTGTTCTCGCCGCGGTTGCCGCCCTCGTCATTTCTCAGGGCTGGCACAAATATCTGACCCTTGAACATATCGCCGCCAATCGCGACCTGCTCAAAAGCTATATCTCGGAGAACTATCTTCTGACGCTGCTGGGTTATATGGCGATCTATATCGCCGCCGTCGCGCTGTCGCTGCCGGGCGGCGTGTTTCTCACCCTTCTCGGCGGGTTTCTGTTCGGCTGGGTCGTTGGCGGCCCGGCGACGGTGGTTGCGGCCACCATTGGCGCGACCATCATTTTCCTGATTGCGAAAACATCCTTCGGCGAGCCGCTCGCCGCGCGTGCCGGACCCTGGCTCGGTAAGCTGCGTACCGGCTTTCAGGAAGATGCGCTGAGCTACTTGCTGTTCCTCAGGCTTGTGCCGCTGTTTCCCTTCTG
>JAJFHO010000021.1 GCA_021775575.1 Hyphomicrobiales bacterium | reverse complement strand
CTGCGCGAAAGCCAGAGGCCCCGCGACAAGGCTGGCGAGCAGCGCCTTGTGGATGATCTCGACGGTGATCAGGCTCTCCAGGACAAGTCCCGCGGCGGCAACGCCTGCGAAGACGAAACCGGCCACTACCCCGGTATGAAGGAACATGCCGAGGGCCATCAGCCAAGACAGCGCGGTCCAGAGCGCGCCGCCAAGCAACGAGGCAACAAGGGCCGCGGCGATCAAACCGGCGGCGGCCAGCAATGCGCCGGTGGAAACACCCGCGCGGGCACAAAAATCTGATCTCGAATTCTCCATCATCCCCCCTGCCGCCCCGCCCCGGCCTTGCCGGCCACGTGCTGGCCTATCTGTCGAATATATCACCGGCGTCCGGCTGCGCCATGCTGTTGCCGCGCAATGGCAGGAAATGCCGGACTTCACGTCCGATCCAGCGCAACAGGCCTCGCCCCCGCAACGAGACGCCGCCATCGGCGCGCGCGCGGAACAGCCAGCCCCGCGCGGCCAGCCGGTCTCGCAGCAGCCAGGGAAATGCCGCACCAAGCGCGGCGCCGGCCAAGGCATCGCTCAGATAGTGGGAGCCGAGCAGAAACCGCGACGCGGCAACCCAGCCGGCCGCAGCCAACAGATACACCCGCCCGCGCGGCCACAAAAGCGCCAGCGCCATCGCGAGCGCGACAATCGTCGTCGCATGACCGGAAGGGAAGGAGGCATAGGCATAATCGAAGGTGAAGGGCTGAAACGCGACCGAACCGAGCTCATCGAAAAATTTCGGACGCGCCCGGCCGAGAATATTCTTGATCAGGCTCGCCGACAGGCTGGCCCCGGCGACAGCCACGAAGACAAAAGCGGCAATCTGCATCAGATAGCCGGCAGCCGCGGCGGCCCGGAAACGGTATTCGCGCGACCGGAACAGGTACAGCCCGATCACCGCCACTCCTGTGGGAATCAGAATCCACCCGGATTTGCCCAAATCGGTGAAGCTCTTGAAGAACTGCCGCGTTCCGGGATCGAATGAGCGGACCACTTGCAGGACCAGCGGATCGACGACCAGAAAGGCCGCCAACGTGAGCGATACCGCTATGACCGCGCGCTCCGGGCCCGAAAACTGAGCAAGATACCGTATCATTCAACTCATCCGGAGCGGGGGACCAGTAGAGCCCCCCGTTCTGCTGTGACGCCTTGCTATTCTGCCTTGAGCGCGGCGTTGGTCAGATTGTTCAGCGCGCCCGTCATTTTCTTGAAGACCTCGTCACGGCCCTTGATACCATAGCGGTGCTGCAACTCGGCAGGTTTCGTATAGCCCAGCCAGACCTTACCGGCCTCATCTTGCCAGGCGAGCGCTTTCAGCGGCAAGGCCAGCCCGATCTGCTGGTCGGCCGTCATCAATGGCGTTCCAAGTTTGGGATTGCCGAAAATCAACAGCTGGGTCGGGCGCAGTGCCATATCGACCTTCTTGGCGCCGGCCGCGTGATCAACCCGCGTGAAAACCGTGATGCCTTTCTTTTTAAGTATCGCCGACAGGCGATCAAGGGTCTTGGCGACCGAATGGGGGCTTTGCTTTACGATCATATGATGATCTGCCCGAACACCGGTAGCCATGACCAGAAAAGCAAATATCAAAACCAAAACAATACGCATAATTTCCTCCACTCTATTTGATGACAGGCCGAGCCTTCAACCTGATGACTGATCCGGGGCATTTCTCCTCCCCCGGATCCCGGCATGATGTTATACTCCATTTTGGCCCGGTCTATGCGACAAGGTGCGTGTTTCACAGGTAAAATTTCCGTCACGTCAAAATCCCGTTATAGAGTGGGTTGCATTCCCCGAATTCACCGAAGGCAAGCTGGCGGACCGTGACCACGCGAATTCTTATCGATAACAGCCTCGAGCGCGGCGCGCCGTCGTTCCTGTTCGAAGATGCCTCCGGCCTGGTGCGCGCCGATACAGCCGACGAAGCCGACGCGGCGATTGCCGCGCTTCAGCAGGCGATTGACGATGGCGCCTGGGCGGCGGGGTTTTTCTCCTATGAGCTGGGTTACCTGCTGGAACCTCGGCTGCGCCCGCTGTTGCCGCGCGAGCGCAAGGTGCCACTGCTGCTGTTCGGCCTCTTCGACACGCCGCTTCGCCTCCCCTACCGCGACGTGGACGCGCGCCTCGCCGACTGGAGCGGCGGCGGCTATTCCATCTCTCCCGCCGATCTGTCCATGGACAGCGCCAGCTACACGGAACGGTTCAAACTGGTCAAGGACTATATTGCGGCTGGAGATATCTATCAGCTCAATCTGACGCTAAAGAGCCATTTCCATTGCCAGGGATGCCCGGTCGCGCTTTACCGCGATCTGAGACGAAAGCAGCCCGTTGCCCATGGCGCGCTGATGCAGTTCGACGATCTGAGCATTCTGTCGCATTCCCCTGAACTGTTCCTTCAGATCGAGGATGGCGAAGCGACGACGCGGCCGATGAAGGGCACCGCGGGCCGTGGCCTGACCCTGGGTCAGGACCGCGAGCAGGCCGCCTGGCTGGCCGGCGATGAAAAATCACGGGCCGAAAATCTCATGATCGCCGATCTGATGCGCAACGATCTCGGCCGGGTCGCGGAAACAGGAAGTGTGCGCGTCAGCGACCTCTTCCAGGTCGAGACCTTCAATACGCTGCACCAGATGACGTCGGGCGTGAGTGCGCGCCTTAAGGAGGGTACCGGGCTCGGCGCCCTGCTGCGCGCCCTGTTTCCGCCAGGCTCGATCACCGGTGCGCCGAAAGTCCGGGCGATGGAAATCATCAACGAGATCGAAGTCGGACCGCGCGGCATCTATACCGGCGCGGTAGGCATGCTCGAGCCGGGCGGCAACGCGTCTTTCAATGTAGCGATCCGTACAGTTACGCTGGACCAGGACGGTAACGGCGAGATCGGCATCGGCAGCGGTCTCGTGCAGGATTCGCAGGCCGACGCCGAGTATGCGGAATGCTTGTTGAAAATGCGGTTCCTGACCGATCCGGTTCACACCTTCCAGCTCATCGAGACCCTTCGCTTCGAGGCCGGTGAAGGCTATTACCTGCTGCCTCACCATCTTGCACGCCTGCGGGCTTCGGCGCGCTATTTTGCTTTCCCCTGCGACATGGAGCAGGTCCGCAAGGCCTTGGCGGGCGAAGCGGAGAAATGCACGCAGGGCGCCCTGAGAGTCCGCCTTCTGCTCGATGCCGAGGGCGAAATCACTATGTCGTCGGTTGTCATGACAATCCCCGTATCCAGTCAACCGATGCAGTATGTCATTTCCGACCGCATCGCCGACAGCAGCGAATTGTACCTCTACCACAAGACGACTATCCGCGATCTTTATGACGGTGAACATGCCAGGGTCTCCGCCGAACTCGGCGCCGATGAAGTGATATTCGTCAACGAACGCGGCGAGCTTACCGAAGGAAGCCGGACGAATATCTTCGTTGAACGGGAGGGCCGTCTGCTGACCCCTCCGGTGAGCTCCGGCCTGCTCGCCGGCACGCTTCGCGCCGACCTGCTCGCGCGCGGCGCGGCGGAAGAAGCACTCCTCGTGCCCGAAGACCTTTCCGGAAATGCCACGGTCTATCTTGGAAACTCGGTGCGCGGCCTACTGCCGGCTTTGCCGCTCGCGGTCCCGGCGCGGCGCGCGGCGGGAAGCTAGAGCGCTTTCAGGAAAAGTGTGGGCGGTTTTCCGCCCGGAAAGCGCGTTAAAACAAATAGATAGAGCATGATCGGCGATTCAGAAATCGTCGAACATGCTCTAGATTGCTACCGGCTGGATGTTCAGTTTTGGCTGCCCGCCGCGCTGTGCTCGTCCCGGCATGCTGCTGCATTTCCGGTCAAGCAAATGTGGCGGAAGATGCAGGCTCTATGAAATTCCGGAGGTCCGCGCCTGACGCTGCTCGACAATACGCATAAAATCCTGGGCTGTCTTTTCCGACGAGGCGACGAGCTGGCTGAAATCGTCCCAGCCCAGTGCGAGAAGACTGACATCGGTATTCGCCCGGACATCCGCCGTACGCCGGACTTCCAGCAGAATGCCCATTTCGCCGAACATCTCGCCCGGCCCCATGGTCGCTATCTCGGCTTCCTTACCGTCCTCCATCATGTGCACAACAGCCACTTCGCCCTCGGCGATAATATAGAACCGGTCCGACCTGTCGCCCTGACGGATAATGATGTCGCCGCTGCAATAGGCAACGGTCCGAAGCTCCTTGGTCGCCCCCGCCAGCACCGCTTCCGTCAATCGCGGAAACACGCGCGCCAGATAATCATTATAGGTATGAGCATTATCGACGCCGGGCTGCCAGCCCTCGGGACATAAATCGCCGAATTTGAGACCGCGAAGCACGCGCAGGGTCTCATCGACATTACGGCCGACATCGAGCTCGTTGACGGTCATGTGCCGGATAATGCCTTCGGGATCGACAATAAAGGTGGCGCGCAGCGCGGCACCGTCATCAAGCAATATGTTGAATGTCCGACTCAGCTCATGCGACGTATCGGCGATGACCGGAAAGTCGACATTCTGCAAATTCGCTTCCTGACCGAACCAGGCATCGTGGCTGAAAAAGCTGTCTGTGCTCGCGGCAACGAGCGCTGCGCCCTCCGCCTCGAATTCATCCTGCAATTCGGCCAATGCCGCCAGTTCCGTCGGGCAAATGTAGGTGAAGTCACGCGGATAAAAAAACAGGATGAGCCATTTGCCGCGATAGTCGGCCAGCGAAAGGCGTCCAGCCTCATGCGCGGCTCTTTCCCAAAAGTCTACAGCGATATCCGGTACCGAATCGCCTACACGAACTGTCATTGTTCCTCTCCCTGTCGAAGTCAGGATGTTAGCCGTTCATAGGGGATTGGACAGTACAAAATCGCGCGAGCGGGCCGGTTGACGGGATAATCTAAATCGCCCCGGCAGCGGCAATCAAGGCGTGACGGCCTGGCTGCCGGGCACCGGGGCTTCGCTATTGTCGGACATCTCCAGGGCAACGCCGTCGCGCGCATAAATGTCCGGACGGAAATGAGCGAAGCCCTTCCCTGTCGCCCAGGCGGTCACGTAAACGAAATGAACCGGGACCGGTTTCTTCAGTTTCACATCTTCCGGCTGCCCCTGGGCAACGGTTATCTGAACACGCAGCGGGTTCCAGTCGGGCACGTCCTGCAGCAACCAGCCGGCCAGATCGAGGACACGTTCGACACGCACGCAGCCTGAACTGAAGGCCCGGGCGCTGCTGCCGAACAGCTGCTTGAGCGGCGTGTCGTGCAGATAGACGATATGTTTATTTGGCATGTCGATCCGCACGACCCCGAGAGCGTTATGCGGCCCGGGATCCTGCCGGAATTTGTACTTGTAGACAGTCGGGGACCCCCAGTTGATCTGAGAGCGCTCGAAGGGCTTCGCCCCCCAGGTCGGCAGCAGGCTGAAATGCTGCTTGTCGAAATAGGACGGGTCTTTCCGAATCTGCGGGATCAGATCCTTGGTCGCGATCGAGTCTGGAACGCGCCAGTAGGGAAAGAAATTCAATCCCCTGATCTTGGCGGAGACCGAAGGCGTTTCGCGCGACGGCTTGCCGACGATGACGCCCGACGTCATCGCCAACCGGCCCGCTTCCACCGCCTGTAGCTGATAGGCCGGCACGTTGACCAGCACGTAGCGCTGATCCTTGTTGACTTTCATCAGCTCGATCACCCGCGCCAGGTTGGTCTGCAGTTGCTGCATTCTTTCCCGCGCCGGCACGTTAAGCGCGCGGCGGGTGCGGATATCGACAAATCCGGAAAGACGCAAGCCGTGGCGCATCTGAAAACGCGCAACGGCTTCCTCGACATCTGAGTCGAAACCGCGGCCCCGGCGCGGGTCGGAGCGCAGATCGCCAGTCATCCACAATCTGTGCCGCAACAGCCGCACCGCGGGTCCTGAATCGTTCAGCCGCAACGTTCGGTCATCGGGAATGGCGGACCAGTCGCCAGCCTTGATAATTGCCTGGTAACGCGCGATCGCGATGTGAAGCGAATCGATCGTCGCCTGACTGACATATGGTACATTGGACCGGAATTCCGGTTCCAGACGTGACCTGAGCGCGTCACGGATCAGCTCACGCTGCCGCTTGCGCTCTTCGCGCGAGCGCGTATCGTCGGGCAGGGCATCGGGCTGGAACCAGTTTGAATCCGCGCGGGCACCGCCGGGCGCGCCGACCAGAACCGCCGATACCGCCAGCATGACCGCCAGACACCGCGTAAAGCCAAATCCGTGGCGGGAGCGAGCGAGGGATTGACCGCTCGGTCTGCAATCCAGTTTCATTCGCTGCCTTTTCACGTCTGCGGCTCTCGCCGCACCGCTGGACCCGGGTGAAACAATAGATACCTTATTTACCCTTGATGTCACAACCAAGACTGTAAAAACAACGGGCCAGCCGTTCAATTGTTCCGACAGTCGCGCGATCAGGCGTGAAGACGGCGCGCTGGCGCGGACCAGTCTGTGCGACGCCTGATAGAGGGGATCGGCAGACAATAGGCGACGGCACAGGTGCCGCGACCGGAAACAAAAAAACCGCCCGGGCAAAATGCCAGGGCGGTTTTGTCGAATCGGTCGCTGTGAAAGAGGGGATTGGGTCTCGATTGCAGTTTTGGTCTCGCGCTATCGCTTCGCTGCTTGAGCGCGGTTTCCTATTTGCGCTATCGCTTCGCTGCTTGAGCGCACGAACATCCTTGGTAAGCCCGGCGACGACCTACTCTCCCGCACCATAGGATGCAGTACCATCGGCGCTGAGGCGTTTCACGACCGAGTTCGGGATGGGATCGGGTGGGGGCGCCTCGCAATAATCACCGGGCGGACGAAGGATGTTCGTTATCTGGTCTTATTCTGTTTTTTGTTCGGCACTACCGGCTCTCGCCTGCTTGAGCGTGTTTGCGGGAATAAATCCCGGCTTCAAGCAGCCGATAGGCGATAGGCCATAGTCAAAGTGAGCATTGATAAATGAGAACAATCAAGCCAATCGAGCGATTAGTACCGGTAAGCTTCACGCATTGCTGCGCTTCCACACCCGGCCTATCAACGTGGTGGTCTTCCACGGCTCTCAAGGGAGAACTAGTTTCGAGGGGGGCTTCCCGCTTAGATGCTTTCAGCGGTTATCCCGTCCATACGTAGCTACCCTGCTATGCTGCTGGCGCAACAACAGGTCCACCAGAGGTATGTCCATCCCGGTCCTCTCGTACTAGGGACAGCTCCTCTCAATTCTCCTACACCCACGGCAGATAGGGACCGAACTGTCTCACGACGTTCTAAACCCAGCTCACGTACCGCTTTAATTGGCGAACAGCCAAACCCTTGGGAC
>JAJFHO010000003.1 GCA_021775575.1 Hyphomicrobiales bacterium | reverse complement strand
TCGATCTGCAGGTCGATGGCGGGGTGAACCCCGAGACGGCCCGCGACGTGGCGCAGGCCGGCGCCAATGTGCTGGTGGCGGGTTCCGCGGTCTTCGGCGACGGGCGCTACGCCGCCAACATCGCGGCGATCCGCGGCGGCGTGAGCCAACGAAGCGGACGCCAGCTCTCGCACCCAGAGGCAAGACGAACCCGGCTGCCCGGTTTTTCTTGAAATCAGAACCAGAGGATTATGGTGCCGCATGGGTGACTCGAACACCCGACCCCATCATTACGAATGATGTGCTCTACCAGCTGAGCTAATGCGGCCCAAAGCACCGGCTGGAAACTGGCATAACGCCAGCATCGTGCGATTGCAAGATGTCGATGCGCGCGGCCCTCAGGCCTTTTGCCCCGGAGGGGTTTGTTCACCCCCCTCAAACGCGTCCTCGGCGCTGCCCGGCCCGGGGTCGTCGGGCGCGTGCGGCGGCACGAAGATATGCGGCTGCGTGTCCGGCGCGGGGGAGAGCTTGCTCTCCGGCGCGCCATCGTGGCCTGGCTCCGGCCCGGGCCGCTCCACGGCGGAGATTTCCTTGTCAGGCGCAGCGTCGCGCGAGGCCGGCGCGGCTTCGATGACAACCACATCCTCACCCGGCGTCTCGGCAGCGCGGGCGGTCTCTTCGCCCGGCACTGTCGCGGCGGCGGGCAGCGCTTCGGGCGTGCCTTGCGCGAATGCCGCTTCTGCTTCCGCATAGGCGAGCGATCCGGTGTCGGCCGGACCAATGGACTCCACCGGCATCTTCCATTCGAAAGCATCCAGCGCCCCGGTGACCGGCGAGACCGGCGCCCAGCGTGACGAGGTATAGCCATCCGCCGTCCAAACCGGATCGCGCGGCGCGCGGACGGCGCGGGCGAGCCATTCGCGCACCCGCCCCTGATCGCCGCGCTCGCCGCCCTCGATGCGGGCCATCAAGGTGCAAACCCGTGCCGACGGGTTTTTGCCGATGAGCGGGTCAAGAGCCTCGCGCGCCTCTCTCCAGGCTCGGGCCTCCACCGCGGCGGCGGCGATCGCAATCAATCCCTCGCTATGGTCCGGCGCCGACTGGACGAGAGAAACGACGCGCTGCAGCCGGTCGCGCGGGGAATCGCCGGGGCGCAAATAAGCATAGGCCAGCGCAAGATCGGGATGCGGCGAGATTTCCCATGCCTTTGCAATAAGCCGGCCTGCCCGCGACATGCTTCCTTGCGAGACAAGGAGGCGCCCGGCCAGCTCGGCTGCGGGAACCAGCCCCGGCGCCAGCTTGTTCGCCTCCAGCGCCAGTTCCCGGGCGCGGTCTATGTCCTCCTCCTCGGCCTCGATCGCCTGCGCCGTCAGCAGCACGGCCCGGCGGCGGTCAGCCACCTCCCTGTCGATCTGCTTCTGGCGCCGCGCCACGGCAAGCGTCTTCAGGGCGCCGTCCCAGTCGCCGGCGCGGCAATGGAGTTCAAACAGGGCGGTAACGCTCCAGGACAGATCGGGATTGCGGTTCATGGCGCGGTCGGCGAATTGCCGCGCCGCCTCCAGCTCGTCCTCCCGGCGCGCCTCCAGAAACAACCCCCGCAGCCCGAGCAGCTCGGTTTTCGGCTCACCCGCCATGGCCTGGAAGATACGCCGCGCTTCGGCCCGGTCGCCGCCGAGCTGCGCAGCCTGCGCCCGCAACAATCCCGTCAGCGGTTCCCCGGGCAGCCGTTTTTGCGCAAGCCCGGCATATTTGCGGGCCTGCTCCTTGTCGCCGGCGCCAACCGCGATAAGCCCCATGCTCAAAGCTTCGAGGCCGCGCTCTTCCTGCCGGTCATGGACGTAACGGCTCAATGCCGCGGGACGGGTGGCGATATAGCGTATCGCCGCCCACAGCAGCAGCGCCGCGAACAGGCACAGCGCGAGAAGCAGAGCCGCGAACAGAACGCTTGTCTGCACCTCGTAGCCGAGCCAGGTGACGGTCAGGCTGCCGGGCGTGTCGGCGAAGCGGGCCACGCCGACGGCCGCCAGCGTGACGGCAACCAAAAATACCAGGATCCGGACCATTGTCGCTGACCGCCTGACCTTTACCGGGTCCGCACGGCTTTGCCGCCAGCCAGCGACCCAGCCATCTGCTCCGACATGTGGGCGAGCGCCGTGTCGAGGGCAATACGCGCCCTGGCCCGCTCAAGCCACCCAAGCAGCGGCTTGCGCGATGCTTCGGGCAGTTTCATGGCCTCCGTGACAGCACCCGCTATGTCGCCCTCCTCCAGATGGGCCGCAACGCGCGACAGGCTCGCGGACACGTCGTCACCGTCATCGCCGTCGATGCGCCGGACGCGAACGACCGACCGGGCATTGCCCAGAAGCTGACCGATCAGCGATGCGTCGTCTTGCGGCGGCGGCATTGCCTCGCGAACCGGCTGCCGATAGGCGCCGAATTGCTGGCGAAGCGCGAGCCGCGTGAGCGCGCCGTCCTGGGCATGCCCGGCAAGGCGGGTGAGATCGAGCCCTTCGGGGATCAGCTTTTTCACAGCCTCGAGCTCGCTGGCAAATGGCGCGCCGTTTTCAGCCGCGCGCGTCAGCGCCGCGAACGCCGCCGCCAGCGCCAGACCTTCCGCGGCATCCGCTTTCTCGGCCTCTTTCACGCCAATCCGGCTGAGCGAGCGCTCGATTTCCTCAAGCCGCTCGGCCAGGCCCTCCGGAATGGCGGGACTCTGCGCAACCGGCTGGCTGGCGAGTTTTTCCGACAGCGCCCCAAACTCCTTGCGAAGCTCGGCGATTGCCTCATTTGCCGCCGCCTCGCCGGGCGATGATGTCTCGATAGCCTGGATGCGCGCATCGAGACGCGACGCAATCGCGTCGATTCGGGCGGTGATAGCCGCGGTCTGGGCGATGTCGCCGCCTTGCGCCGCGCTGTCGCGAAGCGTCGCAAGCGTTTTCTCGAGCGCCGCGAGCCGCTCTCTCGTCTCGGCCGGGATTTCATTTTCGCCGGCCAGTGATTTCTCAGCGTCCGACAAACGGGTGTCGAGCGCCTTTACCGTTTCCGGCGTAATCTGGTCCCCGCTGCGCAATTTTTCTTTTTCTTTCAACGCCGCGAATTCAGATTCCAGCGCGCCGATCCTGTCGTCGAGGGCGGTTGACGTTTGCGAGGCGGCCTGTCGCTGCGCGTCGCCATCGAGGACAGCAGGCGGCAGCTTGCCAAGGCCGTAGCCGAGACCGGCAACGCCGATAACGCCGCCGACCAGCCCGGCGGCCAGATGGGTGACGAATCCTCTTATCTCGCCGGGTCGCGTGCGTTGCGGTGGCGTCGCGGTTCGCGCATCAGGCTGGTCCGCGCCGCGTTCGGAGGGCGCGCTGTCACCCTCGCTCTCACTGGCGCCGCGTCCCTCATCCGGCCCGGAGGCGGGCGTCGGCGCATCGGGTTCGCTCTCAACCTCCTCGGCCTTCAGATCGATCATATGCGCTGGCCGGCGCGCATCGGTGGCCGCGCCGCCGTCCCGCTTGGTCTTGCCGCCTTTGGACGGCGCCGCGGTCTTGTCCTCGTCCTTGCCAGCCATAGTCAATTGGAGCCTCTGCCAGATGATCGCCGCCGGGCCACGGATCGGACCGCCGGTTTTCAGTGTGCCGTCTTACGGGCGACCAGTGCAAGTAGGTCATCTTCGCGCGGTGTTTCGGCGATATCTATCGCAACCGCGCCGAGTCCGGCAAGGCCGTCGGCGACGGCCTGCGACAAACAAAAATGGCGGATACCTTGCCCGGCCTCCCTGAGCCCGGCGCCAATCAGAAGATCCGCCCATGTCCGCGCCGTCAGGGGCGACATCACAAGCACGCCTTCGATGTCCCCCGATGCGACGGCTTCGCGAATGCCGCCGCTCAATGCGCTGGCGGGAATCGTGCGGTAAAGCCGCGGCTGATCGACGCTGAAGCCATGCGTCTCGAGTTGTCCCCTCAAATCCGCGGCCAGGCGCTCGCCGGCCAGGTGAAGCAGCGCGCCCTCCTCCGGCTTGCAAGCCTCAACGACCAGCTCCGCCAGCGCCGATGCCGTTCCCTCGCCCTGGCGTATGTCGGAAAATCCGAGCGCCGCAGCCATCGCCGCCGTCGCCGGGCCGACCGCGAAAAGCGGCCGCCGCGCCGCCCGCCCCAAAGCCTCGTTGCGCGCCAATGCGCGCAAGCCATTCCGGCTGGTTGCGATCAGCGCCTGCACGCCTTTCAGCGGCAAACGGCCCGTATCAAGAAATTCGACCCCGAGAAGCGGCTCGACGCTCACCTCATGACCGCGCGCGCGAAGTTCATCGGCCTGGCGTTCCGCATCGGGAGGCGCGCGCGTCACCAGCAGATGCATTAGAAAAAGTCCTTGAAAAAATCCGGACCGGCGCGCGACAGCAACTCCTCAGCCGCGTCGCGGCCCATGCTCTCACCGTCGCTTGCGGAACCCGTTCGCTCGGTCGCGTGCGCCTCGCTGCCGTCCGACTTCAATATCTGCCCGCGGAAATGCAAGCTCTCGCCATCGAGTTCCGCAAGCCCGGCGATCGGCGTCCGGCACGAGCCGTCCAGCCGCGCGAGAAAGGCGCGTTCAGCGGCGACGCAAAGGGCGGTCTCCGCATCATTGAGCGGAGCGAGCAGCGCCGCCGTCGCGCCGTCATCCCGCCTGATCTCGATCCCGATGGCGCCTTGCGCGATCGCCGGGAGCATGTCGCGGGTCGCGACAATTGCGGTGGCCTTGTCCTCAAGCCCGAGGCGGCGCAGACCGGCCAGCGCCAGAAATGTCGCATCGGCGACGCCCTCGGCCAATTTGCGCAGTCTGGTCTGGACGTTGCCGCGAAACATGGTCACTTCGAGATCGGGACGCAGGAATTTGACCTGGGCCTGGCGGCGCAGCGATGCGGTGCCGATGACCGCACCTTGCGGCAATGCGGCGAGGTGGCTTGCTTTTTCGCTGATGAATGCGTCTCGAACATCCTCGCGCGCAAGCAGACAGGCGATCTCCAGCCCGGCGGGCAGCGCGGTCGGCACGTCTTTCATGGAATGGACCGCGAGATCGATCCCGCCGGCCAGCAGCGCTTCTTCGATTTCCTTGGTGAAAAGGCCCTTGCCACCGGCGTCGCGCAGCGACTTGTCCCAAATCCGGTCGCCCGATGTGCTGATCTCCGCGATCTCGATATCCGCTTCTGCCAGCCCATGCGCCGCGCGCAGACGATCGCGGACCTGACGCGCCTGGGCCAGGGCCAGCGGACTTCCTCTTGTCCCAATAGTGAGCGGACGGGATTGCACGTTGCGTGCTCCTGATGCGAGAACAGGCGAATCGAGCACTGTTGGTGCCCGGAATGGAATTTCGGCATAATTGAACGATCCGCGATGGAAAACGCAAGCACAACCCGACAGATTGTCATTCTCGGCATAGAAACGAGTTGCGACGAGACCGCCGCCGCCGTGGTCCGCAGGCGCGGCCCGGGCGATGGCCAAATTCTTTCCAATATCGTGCGCGCCCAGCTCGACGCGCATGCGGCATTCGGCGGCATCGTTCCGGAAATCGCGGCGCGGGCGCATGTGGAGGTGCTTGACGCGCTGATCGCGCAGGCCCTGCGCAAAGCAGGCATCGGCTTCGAGGCTCTCGACGGCGTGGCGGCGACGGCCGGGCCGGGGTTGATCGGCGGGCTGATGGTTGGCCTGACGACGGCCAAGGCGATAGCCGCCGCGCGGGGGCTTCCGCTGCTCGGCGTCAATCATCTCGAGGGCCATGCGCTGACCGTCGGTCTGACCGAGGGTTTGCTTCCGCCCTATCTGCTGCTGCTCGTCTCCGGCGGACATACCCAATTGCTTATGGTGCGCGAGGCGGGCGCCTACACCCGGATGGGGACGACGCTGGACGACGCTTTGGGAGAGGCTTTCGACAAGACGGCGAAATTACTCGGCCTTGGTTTCCCCGGCGGCCCGGAGGTGGAGCGTCACGCGGCCGCCGGCGATCCGGCAAGGTTCGATCTTCCCCGGCCGATGCTCGGACGCGAGCAGCCGCATTTTTCCTTCTCCGGCCTGAAGACGGCGTTGCGGCGCGCGGCCCAGGATTTGAGCCCGGCAAGCGAGCAGGACATCGCCGATCTCTGCGCATCCTTTCAGAGCGCGGTTTGCGACGTTGTCGTCGACAGAAGCGCCACCGCAATGGCACTCTATGGAGAATGCGCGGGAGCCGCCGCACCACGCCATTTCGTGATTGCCGGCGGCGTTGCCGCCAACAGGGCGCTGCGCGCGGCATTGGAAACATTATGCGCGGAAACGGATTTCGCGCTGCATGCGGCGCCGGGTGAATTATGCACCGACAATGGCGCAATGATCGCCTGGGCCGGTGCTGAACGGCTGGCGCGGGGCGTGAGCGACCCGCTGAACATGGCGGCGCGGGCGCGCTGGCCGCTCGATCCGGACGCACCGCCGGCCACCGGCGCCGGCGTCAAGGCGTAGGTTGCAGCAAGGAGCCTGGCATGGAGTTTCGCAAGATCGGCATTGTCGGCGGCGGCGCCTGGGGAACGGCGCTCGCGCAGGCGACGCGCAAGGCCGGAGGAGAGGTCTTGATCTGGGCCCATGAGGCGGAAACCGTAACCGCGATCAATGCGCGTCACGAGAATACGGATTTCCTCCCCGGTATTTCGCTCGACCCGGAAATCCGGGCCACGGGCGCGCTCGCCGACATCGCTGCCTGTGACATTATTCTCATGGTCGCGCCGGCTCAGCATACCCGCGCGATCGCTGCGGAGCTCGGACGGTTCCTGCCCGATGAACGCCCTGTTGTGCTCTGCTCAAAGGGGATCGAGCAGAAATCGCACCGGCTGATGTCGCAAGTGCTGGTCGAGGCGATGCCGCAAGCCGTGCCGGCGGTGCTTTCAGGGCCGAGTTTCGCGGCGGAAGTGGCGCAGGGCCTTCCCGCCGCCCTGACACTGGCCTGCGCCGATTCAGAACTCGGGGAGGCCATCGCTCATGCAATCGGTCATGCTGCGTTCAGGCCCTATTGGGCGGACGATCTCATCGGCGCGCAAATAGGCGGCGCCATCAAGAATGTGCTGGCCATCGCAGCCGGAATCGTGCGGGGGCGCGAACTTGGCTCGAACGCCCACGCGGCCATCACCACGCGCGGCTTTGCCGAAATGGTCAGATTCGGCACATCGCTCGGCGGGCGGCCGGAGACGCTGACGGGCCTGAGCGGGCTTGGCGATCTGATTTTAACCTGCGGCAGCCCGCAGTCTCGCAACATGTCGCTCGGCATCGCTTTGGGGCAAGGCCAGACGCTGGAACAGATTCTGGGTGCGCGCCGTTCGGTAAGCGAGGGCGCCTACACCGCATCCGCCGTCGCCGAAATCGCGGAACTGCACGATCTCGATTTGCCGATCTGTTCGGCTGTCAACAGCGTCGTGGCGGGGACGGCGAGTGTCGACGACGCCATTGAGAATTTGTTGGCGCGCCCGTTCCGGGCCGAACGGTAGGATCATCTGAACGTGATGCAGGCGCTCTCTTCTCTGGACAGACGCCATGACGATACCTAGATTCCGGTCCTGCCACGTGAGGAAATAAATTCATGCTGTATGCACTGATCTGCATCGACAAGGCGGGCGCTGAAGACCTGCGCCTGGCGACGCGAAGCGCGCATCTCGACCATCTCAAGGCTCATGAGGCACGCATAAAACTGGCCGGCCCGTTCACCAGCGAGGACGGCTCGGCGATGAATGGCAGCTTGCTGATTGTCGAGGCTGGCTCGGTTGAAGAGGCCCGCGCGCTGGCCGA
>JAJFHO010000200.1 GCA_021775575.1 Hyphomicrobiales bacterium | reverse complement strand
CCGCCGCGCCTCGTCTGGCGTGAGCACGCCGTAGCGGCCAAGCGTCAACCGCCTGGAGCGGCCCTCGACATTGCGGTATTGCACCAGAAAAGATTTTGCGCCGGAAGGTTTTATACGTAGACCGAAGCCCGGGATTTCCTCATCCCAAACAACTTGGTCCTTGTGTCCAGGCTGGATCGCATCAACCTTGCGTTTCGTCAGTTTCGGCATGTCCTGTTTTCCGGCTCTCATCCGGACAGGCGATGGGCAGCGCTGGACGTGGTTGCGTTTCCGCTACCTGGTTGAAAGGAACTCAATTTTGTCGGCTTAAACGGCATAGGAGGTAATTCGGCTCTAGCGTCTTGTTGTTGGTCCCAATCTTCGTGGCAGTTCCGAATGGTCTATTTGATCCAGCGCCACGGAGATGCACGACCGCTTACTCGAGCGCCGGGTAAGCATGGGGTAAGCGGCAAGGAGCGAAATCAACCGTAGACCATAAGAGTCTAGCGTATATCAAGTTACTGAGAAATAAGATTAAATAGCAGAGCATCGTGTTACAGGGTAAGCAGTAGCATCTCTGTAATTCAGATTCCTAATCTGGGGGTCACAGGTTCGAATCCTGTCGGGGTCGCCAAAAAAAATGAATGGATGAGAATTTTCTGCCGGCGGCAGAAGAGTTCGATCCGGCCGTTTCGATCTGCATCCGCCATGTGCCGATGCCGGGCCACGGACGCAAGGGCCGCCGGATCTGTCAGCAGCGACCCGGTGACCGGGCGCTCCTTTATCGGCCCCGCATCCAGCCAGCCATCCCTTAAGGAAATGATTCAGCCTATGGCGCAATAACGCTAGCATATAATAACATAAGTTATTATAATCCGGCATGGTTGATGATCCCTACCTCACGCGCTCGCTTGGCTTTCTTCTGGGGGATGCCTCGCGCCTGCTCCGCAAGCGTTTCGATGCGCGGGCGGTGACGCTGGGGCTGACCCGCGCGCAATGGCGCGTTTTGGCGCGGCTGCGCCGCCGCGAAGGCATCAACCAGACCGAGCTCGCCGATATCCTGGAAATTGAAACGATCACGCTCGGGCGCCATATCGACCGGCTGGAAGCGAAAGGCTGGGTTGAGCGGCGGCCCGACCCGGCGGACCGCCGCGCCTGGAAGCTATTTCTCAATCCGAGCGTTCGTCCGGTCCTTGCCCGGATGCGGAAACTGTCGGAAATCACGCGCCGGGAGGCGCTGAAGGACATCAGCGAATCCGAAAGCGAACAGCTGGTCGAGCTGCTGCTGAAGATCAAGGGCAATCTGCTGGCGCTGGAGCGGTGCGGCGCGGAGGAGGATAGCGACGGCGCTGGCGGTGCCGGCGCGAAGAGAGGCCGGCAAAAGGTTCCGGACGAGAGCACATGACGGCGAAACGCAAGACGGTCGCCAAGCGCAGGGCGCCTTCGCCGAAACGCAGCGAAGCACCGGCAGCCGAAAAGGCGGCGGCGAAGACAGCTAAGCCGGGAAAACCGCCGCGGGCGCGCCGGCGCGCAGGGCGTGCGGTGACGATTACCCTGGTGTCGCTCATCGGCCCCGTCGCCGCGGTGCTGGCCGGTTTATACATCTATATGGCCGGCGGTCGCTTCATCTCCACCGACAATGCCTATGTGAAGTCCGAGAAGATCGCCGTCAGCGCCGATATTTCGGGGCGCGTTGTCCATGTGGAGGTGAAGGAGAACCAGCTTCTTGAGCCCGGCATGCTGATGTTCCGCATTGATCCGGAGCCCTTCCGTATTGCGCTTGAGAAGGCCGAGGCAAAGCTCGTGGCGGCCCGCCAGGAAATCAATGCCTTGCGCGCCCTGCACAAACAGAAGCTCGCGGAGATGAGGCTTGCCGAGGGCGATGTCGAATTCTACGGACGCCTGTTCGAGCGCCAGCAGAAGCTTAACAAAAAGGGCTTTGCTTCGGGAACGAATTTCGACACGGCGCGGCGCAATCTGCGCAACGCGCGCGACCGCATCAGCGCCATTATGCAGGACATTGCGCAGGTCGGCGCAAAGCTTGGGGGCGGACCGGACACAGAGACGAAATCCCAGCCGAGCGTGCGCGAGGCGCGCGCTGCCCGCGATCAGGCCGCGCTCGATCTCAGGCGCACCAGTGTGCATGCGGCGGCAGCTGGCATCGTCACCAATTTCGACCTGCAACCGGGAGAATATATCCGGACAGGCAACGTCGTCTTCTCTCTGGTCGGCACCGGCGAGCTCTGGGTCGACGCCAATTTCAAGGAAACCAATCTCACCCATGTCCGGGTCGGGCAGCCCGCGACGATCCGTGTGGATACCTATCCCGGCGACGTGCGCGAAGCCGTGGTCTCGAGCATCAGCCCGGCGACAGGCGCCGAATTCGCGCTGCTGCCGCCGCAAAACGCCAGCGGCAACTGGGTCAAGGTGGTGCAGAGACTGCCCGTGCGGCTCACCCTGCAGAGTCCGTGGCGGGAACCGCCGCTGCGCGCTGGAATGAGCGTCATCGTTGAGATCGATACCGGGCACAAGCGCCGTCTGCCCGACTTTGCCAGAGCCGCCTTGAACTGGGCCAGAAACCTGATATGACGGCGCGGGCCGCGACGGCATCAAGGGTACCGGACGGGTATCCGGACGGGCTTCGGCTGAAACTCATCACCATCGCGCTCATTCTGGCGCCGCTTGTCCAGGTTTTCGACACGTCGTTATTGAGTATCGCGCTCCGGCAAATGCAGGGGTCGCTGTCGGCGACGCAGGATCAGATCGCGTGGGTCCTGACCTCCTATCTGATCGCCGTGGCGGTGATGACGCCGGTGTGGGGCGCACTGAGCAGCATCTTCGGACGCAAGCCCCTGCTGCTGCTCTCGCTCACCTTTTTCATGGTTTTCTCCCTGCTGTCGGGAACCTCGGAGACATTGACCGAGATTCTCATATTCCGGTTCATCCAGGGGGTATTCGGCGCCGCGCTCATTCCTCTGTCGCAGTCGTCGCTGATGTCTGTCTACCGGCGCGAAGATTTCAGCATTGCCATGGGCTGGTGGGGCGTCGGCATTATGTTCGGTCCGGTTTTCGGGCCGACACTCGGCGGCTATGTCACCGAATATTTCAGCTGGCGCTGGGCGTTCTATCTCAATCTGCCGATCGGCCTGATGGCTTTTGTCATGATCGCGCTGCTGGTGCCGCGCGCGCACAACAACAAAAAGCGGAAGTTCAACTATCTCGGCTTTGTCATGCTGGGGATCACGGTCGCTTCGGTTCAGTTCATTCTGGACCGCGGCGAGCGGCTCGACTGGTATTCTTCACCGACCATCATCATCCTGACCCTGATGGCCGGCGCTTCGCTGTGGGTGTTTGTCGTCAATTCCCTGACTTCGGCGACGCCCTTCGTCGATACCGCGATCTTTCACGACAGGAACTATATGTCCGGCGTCGTATTGCGGGTTCTGTTCGGCGCCATGCTGTTTGGAAGCCTTGTTCTGATCCCGCCCTTCGTGCAGAATCTTGGCGGCTATACGCTGATCGACAGCGGCATAATCATGGCGCCGCGCGGTGCAGGCGCCATGGTGTCGGCATTCGCCGTTGGCCGGCTGCTCCAATTCATCGATCCGCGCAAGGTGATCGTTTTCGGCATGGCCACCGCCGCCCTTGCGATGTGGCAATTCTCGACCTTTACCGACAATGTCGACATGACCACCATCGTCATCAACAACTTCATCCAGGGCATATCCTTCAGCTGCTTCATCGTCCCGGTAAACACGGTGGCATTTTCGACCCTGGCGCCCGAGCAGCGCGATGCCGGCACCTCCTTTTATTCGCTGCTGAACAATGTCGGCCGGAGTATGGGCATTGCCCTGCTGGCGAGTTACCTTGCCCGCAATACCCAGGTCAGCCATTCGGCCCTGAGCGAGCATATTTCGCCGTTCAACGCCTACGTGCAGCATTTCGGCATGCCGGATGTCTGGGATATCACCAGCCCGTCGGGGCTCATGGCAATCAATCAAACGGTTACCCGGCAGGCGGAACTGATTTCCTATATCGCCGACTTCCGTCTTTTGACGCTGATCCTTGTCGTTTGCGTGCCGGTGGTTTTGATGATGCGCAACCCGTTGCGCCAGGCGCAGACCGTTTAATATCAAGAGCGGCGATCCTTGGTACAGGATGCCGCCGCCAAAGGCCGGCTTTGTGCCAAAAAGCGAATATTTGAAGGCTCCAGCGGCGGCTCCTTCGGGACGGCTGCTCGCTATGACGTGCCGGCCCCCGCACCCTGCAGGAGAAACAGAACTGGCGAACCGGTGTCGAATATTAAGTACGCTGCGCATTTCCCCGACAAATGGGAATAGCTCAATTGGTTGATTAGGGTACTATCGTGTAAACGCGCATCGGATCAGCAAGCCTGAAATAGGGTGGATGATGAGGCGATATTGAACAAGGACCCACTAAAACACGATACTGCGGAGCCCTGCTTGGACGCGCGCATCCGCACCAAGAACGAGTGGGATGCATTGACGCCCGCCGAGATTGGTCTGTTCAATCGCAATGTCGTGTGCCGGACATACGATGCTGGGCGGGTTATCTTTGGGCAAGGCGATCAATGCAGGGGTCTCTATATTGTTGAACGTGGCTTGGTCGCCGTCCGGAAAGTCGATGAGAATGGGCTATCGGCGATTGTCCGCCTCGCCCATCAAGGCGACACGCTGGGCTACCGGCCGCTGCTGGCGAAGGAGAATCATCGGGCCACCGCGGAAGTGATCAAGGATTCCCGGATCTGCTTTGCGGACGCGCCGATCATGCACCGCTTGCTGTTGAGCAATCCCCAACTGGGCATGCGGTTCCTGGAGCATACCGCGCAGGCCCTCGGCGAAGCGGAGGAACGCTTGTTCCAGGTCGCGGCCCTGAGCGTTCGCACGCGGATTATCCATATTCTGATCTTGCTGCGCAGTCACTACGGCAAGACCACCAGCGACGGCACCCTGTATCTCGATATGCCGATGTCATGGCGCGATCTGGCCGACATGATCGGCGCGCGGCCCGAGTCGGTATCGCGAACATTGCGAGATATAAAAGACGACGGTCTCATCAACCTGAACGGCCGCAAGGTGCGCATTGACCGAGTTGATCGCCTCGTCGACGAACTTCACCACAGCGTCCATCACTGATCCGGGGCAGGACATCCGACACGGAAAGTATGGTTGAAGGCGCAAACTATCTCGAATGCGCGGCATCCAAAAGGACGCCCGCGCCAAGGGCAACTGGCCGGCATGGCGCGGGCTGGGAGGAAGACGGCTGGCAACTTTCAAAAAGGATCAATTTTTGCGCCCCGGTTTTTTTCCGCCAGCCTCGGGGAAAACCCACATGGAGATCACCATGAAAATGCCGGTGCCAATAACGATCCAGGCAAGATCGGAGCGGCCGCCGGAATATTCCCAGTAAGCGATCGCGCCGGCGACCAGCAGGGCGATCAGCGACACGACGGCCTTGACATCGTTTGGCATGCATTCACCTCGTCATACAGCGGCTCAACGAGCTCTTTGCGACACACCCGGGCCCGACGACCCGCGCTGGCGGAGCCGACCTCATCAAGAGGGCTATCAGTAACTTCCCATCGGTTCGGCCGCGGCCTGATCGGGCCGTTTGGGCCGGCCGCGCAGATTGGACTTGAGATGGGTGTCGTCATAGCCGTTGAAGACGTGCCCGAGCAGACCGCGATCGAGATCCGACGTTCCGAACAGCCAGTCGGCAATCGGGAAGCTCAGATTCATATTCACCTCCATCATCAACCGCGCATTGTGGTGTGCTGTGTGATGGCGGCGGATGGTGTTTACGAGCGGAACATTGCGCACGAACCAGTTCTCGTCGACGTGACAGCAAAAATGCATGAACTCGTAAATGAGATACATGCCCGAGGTGGCGCACATGAACAACCATCCGACATTGGGCGTGACGAGCCATCCAAGCACAAGGGCGGCGGGAATGGACATGAGGATGAACACGACGAGCGCGTAGGGAGGGAACACCGTTACACGCCAGTCGGTATGGTCGCGGAAGCGCATCTCTTCGTCCGTGAAAAACTGGTGATGATTGAGCGTATGGCGCTCATAAATCGCCCGCAGACCCTTAATGTTGATAGGGCGGTGCATGATGTATTTGTGGATCCACCACTCGAACAGATTGGTGAAAAGGAATGTTACCGGTAACGCCAGCCACTCCCACCACAGCACAGTCTCGATATGCTGCAGGTAGATATAAAAGGCGGCCGCGCCCATCGCATAAATAATCGCGACATGGAGGTATCCGTCATACCAGCCCATGATCCGCGACCTGTAGACTTCACGGAATTCTCTCTGCCGCTCGGTAATCATCTCTTTTCTCCCATTGCGATTGGAGGCTCCCCAGCGCCGGTCCCGCCTTTGTCCTTCATGCCTTTACGGCTGTCGTTTCGGGCGGGGCCTTTCGCTGCTGTTATTGCGCGGCCGTTGTCCAGTCTTCCTCCTGCTGGAGCGCGAAGATTGACGTATACCCTCCCGACCAGTCCGGCGGCACCAGGCAGGGGCGCGCATCGTGATGCGCCCAGCGGGCCCGCTTGCCCCGTACGATCGCCTGATCATATTTCGAGGGCAGCGGATTGTGCGTATAAGGAAAGGCATCCGCCGCCGCATAGACATTGAGCAGAAGCGGCCGCGGAAGGTCGGAATTGTTGACCGCCGAATAATGCAGCGTGCGGCAATTGTGAATGGTCATCGAGCCTGCCGGACCATCCAGAAAAACGGCCTTGTTCATGTCAATTTTCGCCGAGTCCTCTGCATTGAGGCAGCCCGTCCACTCGTCTTTGTCGTTGAACTGATCGTAGAGCTCATGCGCGTGGCTGCCGGGGTAAACCGCCAGCGGTCCCTGCTCCCGTCCGCAGTCATACATATAGATGCCGGCGGTGCACGGGCTGTAATTTGTGTGCGGCCAAAAGCTGATATCCTGGTGCCACTTCACTTCCTCGCCGCCGCCCGACCATTTGAAATTCAGCTTCGAGTGATGAAATTTTACATCGGGCCCAACCAGATCGGCAATAATGTCGGGCAGCAGCGATTTCGAAGCGAAGTCCCAGTAGACCGGGTGATGATCGTTCGGGCTGGACAACCGCCGCAGACGCGGCGCTTGCGCTGTGTGCCCCTTGTCGAGGTCCCAGACCTCGTCAGCCTCCGAAATGCTCCGGCTGCGGTCGATCATTTCCTCGGTCACCGCGCGCAATTTCTCAATCCAGTCTTCGGGAATGATTCTCTCGAGCAGGATATAACCGTCCTCGAAATACGACTCGCGCTGCTCCCTGGTAAGAACCCGCGGCTCGTTCGAAAGGATTTCCTCAGGCGTCATAGTTTCATGCTCCGAGATGGCGCCACGCAAAACGGCCAGTGATAATCAGGTGTCAGTAATATATTACAAATACATCAGCGTATTGCCCTCTGTCAATCCGTTCCGCGCATTGTCCCCCGCGCTAGCGGAACCCGAGCAACTGATCGGGCAACCATAGTACCAGGTTGGGAAACACCGCGACGATAGCCAGGCAGATGACCTGCAGAATGATGAAGGGCACGACACCGGAAAACATGTGGCGCAGGGTTATTTCAGGCGGACTGATGCCGCGCAAATAGAATATCGCCGGCGCCATCGGCGGGGTCAGATAGCTGGTCTGGATCACGATCAGAAACAGCACACAGAACCATGCCGGATCGAATCCCATCGTCTTCACGATCGGAACAAATACCGGAATGAAGATGAGCAGAACGGAGATCCAGTCGAGAAAAAAGCCGGCGATAAAGCAGACGGTCAGGAATGCGACCAGGGTCATTGCCGGTCCGAGATGCGCCGCCGCGATAAGGCGTTCGGTGAGAACCACCCCGCCCGACGCTATGAACACGCCGGCAAACATATTCCCGCCGAGCAGGATCAGGAAAATCATGCAGGTTACGCGCAGAGTTTTTACGACCGCCTCGTGAAGAACACCGAGCGAAAACTGTCTGTAGATAATGGCAAGGAGGATCGAACCCAACGCCCCCAATCCGGCGGCTTCCGTAGGCGCGGCAAGACCGAACATTATGGAGCCGAGAACAGAGACGATCATCGCTACCGGCGGCAACAGGGCGATGATCGAAATGCGGGTCTTCTCCCATAAGGAGGGCTCGTCATCGCTGGGTGGCAGGCGGGGCCCGGCCTTTGGCTGGATGGTGCACCGCCCCAGGATGTAAACCAGGTAAAGACCGGCCAAGATAAGTCCGGGGAAGATCATGCCCACGAAAAGCGTGCCCACCGAGACATCGGCAACGGGGCCGAGCACGACAACAACCACCGAGGGCGGAATGATGGTGCCGAGCGATCCGCCGGCGCAAATGGTGCCCGAGATAAGCCCCTTGTCGTAGGCATATTTCATCATCACCGGAATGGCGAGCATACCGACAACGGTTTCCGTTGCGCCGATGACGCCGCTTGAAGCGGCAAACACGACGCACATGACAATGGTGCCGATCGCCAGACCGCCGGGAAGCCGGCGTGTCCACAGATGGATGGCTTCGAACAGCTTCTCGGCCATCCCTGAGCGCTCCATCATCGCGCCCATGAAAATAAAAAGCGGTACGGCGGCAAGCTCGAACGCCGTCGCCACGGCATCGACTTTCTGGACGAACTGAAAAATGACTGGTTCGCCGAACGTGATAATGCCGAAAAAGAGCGCCACGCCCATCATCGAAAAGGCGACAGGAAAGCCCATGAACAAGGCCATCAGCAACACCGGAAACATTGCGAGAGCGAGATATTCTCCCATCAGAACTTCTCTCTGCTGCTGCTCGGCAATTCATCAACCCGGCCCGAAAGAAAGAGAATATTCTTGAGAAGCTCGGAGATACCCTGAAGCAGAAGAAGCGCATAGCCGATGAGAAATGCGGCGCGGAATGGCCAGATTATCGGGTTCCATGCCGATTGACCGGACTGTTCGCCGGAAAGATAGGCCTCCGCCAAATAGTCCCACAGTGCGATGTTGAGCCAGATGACGGCTGGGAAAAATAGAATCAGGTAACCGGCAATATCGACAATCGCCTTGGTGCGATCTCTGAAATGCGAATATAGCACATCGATGCGAATATGGGCTTGATGCCGCAGCGTGTAGGCGGAGCCGATCAGGGCATGAATGCCCATCGTCATATACCCTGCCTCATAGGCCCAGATTGTCGGCGCGTCCAGGACATAGCGGGAGAAGACTTCGAAGCAGGTCGCAATGATCAGCGGGAAGACGACCCAGGCGATCACCGAACCGCTCAGTTCGGAAACTCTCTCAATTGCTCGCACAAGTCTCAGCATTCAACCCGGCGCCCCCCCCGGCAGCGATCAACGATACACTGATTGTCATGGCATTGGAAAAATTGGGTCCGGCGGCCAGGAGTCCTGCCAGGATTCCCGGCCGCCGGCAGAGAGTAACTACTGATATTTCACATTTCGGTAGCTGGCTGCATTCGCCCACAGTTTCTCATAAGCGAGTTGATGCTCAAGGATTTTCTTGAACCAGTCATTTGTTTTGGCCTGTTCTTTTGCCCAGTCGAGAGCAAGCTGTTTGGCCTGTTTCTGCACCGAGGCATCGAGCTCGATGATCTCATTGCCTTCCTTTTTGTAGAAGGCAAGCGCCTTGGCATCCTCGTCGCCAATTTTCATCCAGCTCTCAACCGTGACGAGCTTGGCGGCCAGTTCGACACGGGCCTTGTCATGGTCGGAGAGTTTCCCCCAGGCCTTCTTGTTGATCACGACCTCGAAGGGCGCGGTCGGTTGGTGAATGCCCGGAATGATCACATATTTGGCGATCTTGTGGAATCCGGTGCTCTTGTTTTCATAGAGCGTGCCCCATTCGGTTGCGTCGATAGCGCCACGCTCTAGCGCGGCATAAACCTCGCCGCCCGGCATGGTGACCGGCGCCGCGCCCAGACCCTTGGAGATTGCCAGCCATGCGCCAGCGGTGCGGAATTTGAGACCCTTCAGGTCGGCAAGCGATTTGACCGGCTTGCGCGAATGCAGGAAGGCTTCGGCCGTACGGGCGAAACAGGGGAAGGAAACAATCCCGAATCTCTCCTCGTTGAACTGACGCCACAGCGCCAGCCCGCCACCTTCATAAATCCAGTGCAGCATACGCTCGGTATCCATGCTCCCGGCAAAACCGCCCAGAAGCACGGTGGTCTTGTCCTTGCCCCAGTCATAGCCCATCCATGTATGACCGACTTCCGCGACACCCTTGGCGACAGCGCTGCGGACCTCAAGACCTTTCGACAATGTTCCCGACGGGAATACCTGGATTTCGACACGGCCGTCGGTAAGGTCCTTTACGCGGGCGGCGAAGGCTTTGGCGCCGATCTCCATCAGCGGGCCACCACCCCAGCTGGCGGCCAATTTCCAATTATGTTCAGCCGCGACACCCGGTCGAACCGTCAGCATCGCCGCGACAATAACAAACGCTGCCAGCACAGCGCGTGAGCACAAATTCTTCCTCATTTTGCTCTCCCTATTGGCATTCACTTATTATGCGGTGCTCTATTCTGATCCCCGGATTGTCCCCGGATATTGGCGAGACGCGCACCCGTATTCTCACCCTTTGCGAATTTCCTTCAGTGCCGCATTTATCTCCTTGGCCGTCAGAATCCAGTCATTGTCCAGATTTGCTATCACCGACCTCATAAAGGGCTCTGACAAGCGAACCGCTTCTTCATCGTCTCCGGTAAAATCGGCCAAAATTGCCAGGGCAAGCTGCTGCGGGGATTCGCCTTCATAGGACCATTCGAATCCGTAATCGGTGAACTTCTCGACTTCCGTGTGTTCGCCAAGCAGCTCGCCATTCACGGCCACTCTCAGCCCATCGATCGTACGCTCCCCTTTATATGTCTTG
The DNA here is from genome assembly GCA_021775575.1 of Hyphomicrobiales bacterium. Taxonomy (GTDB): domain Bacteria; phylum Pseudomonadota; class Alphaproteobacteria; order Rhizobiales; family Methyloligellaceae; genus JAJFHO01. The sequence goes on along the minus strand of JAJFHO010000200.1, from coordinate 22,636 downwards.
GACAAAACCCAACCCTTGAACCGCTGAACGGAGCCGTTGATATATTAGCCATATGTTAATGATGTTTCAGCGGTTTGTAAACCGCGCGGGGCGTAGCGCGCGGGGGCCAATCTACATTGAAGATTGTGACGCTGATTGTGCCTGGACGCGGCCGGGACCAAGGCTGGCCGCATGAACCGGAATGCCCTAAGGGGAAACAAGCGACGCTAACGCCACGCGTCAGCGCGGCAGATCGGATGTGAGCGTCTCGCGTGTAAAAGTTTCGGTATAGTCGACAAGCTGGTCGACGGCCTCGGCGGCCCCTTCCGGGTTGCCTTGCGCGATCGCGCGCGCCTGAACCGCGTGGAGCCGGGCGCAAAGCGGCATGTCGGCGGTCTGCCTGTAATGCACATACCAGAAGCGGCGGGACAGTCCGTGCAGGAGGCCCATCGCCCGGCTTGCATATTCATTATGTGCGGACTCCGCGACCAGACCGTTCAGTTCCTGGTCAAGCCGCATGAACGCAATGTCGTCATTCTCCGCCGCGGCCCTTTCCATGCCATCGGCAATGGCCAGCAACCGGCCCGCCTGTTCCTCCGTCCGCCGCAAAGCGCCGGCCCGTGACAGAAGTCTTTCGATTTCACGCCGCGCCTCCAGAACGAGCAACTGTTTGCGGGGATTGGTTTCAGAGACCAGGATACCCTTACGCGGCAGGATCACGACAAGGCCCTCTCTCGCCAGACGCTGAAGCGCCTCGCGAATAGGCGTGCGGCCGATACCGAGTTCTCTTGATAACGCCTGTTCGGAAAGCACGTCTCCCGGCATCAATTGCAGGGTTACGATCATTTCCTCCAGCTTGCGGTAAGCCCGGTCGGTCAGTGTTTCCGGGCTTTCAGCGGTCACGCCCCGCTGCCGGTTGTTCTTTGTCTCTGGGTCCGCCATGAGTCCCGGTACTTCATTCACCGCAGAATTTCAACTACACTAAATCTGCTTTCTGTTTTCCAATAGTCTGGCAAATTTATCGAATTCAGCCTCCTGGACGGTATATGTATGGTCATCGTCCGGGAAAGTGCCTTCCTTTACCTGCTTCACATAGTCACGGATGCCCGTCACCGCGACGTCGGTGAGGCTGGCAAAGCGTTTGGTAAATTTCGGTTTGAAATCGGTGAAGACGCCGAGCAAATCATGGCACAGCAATATCTGCCCGTCGGTGCCGACGCCGGCGCCGATCCCAATGGTCGGTATGTCGAGCTGTTCGGAGATCAATTGCGCAATCCGTCCCGGCACCGCCTCGAATTCCAGCATGAAGCAGCCGGCATCTTCGATCGCAAAGGCGTCCTCCAGGATTTTCATGGCCGCCTCGGCGGTCGTGCCCTGAATCTTGAACCCGCCGAACATTGCGACCGTGTGAGGCGTCAGTCCGATATGGGAGGCGGTCGGGATGCCGGCGTCAACGAGCGCTTTGAGAATATGCGCCTGACTTTTCCCGCCCTGCGGCTTGACGGCGTCGCTGCCGGCGTCCTGCATGAAGCGGGTCGCGTTCACCAGAGCACGGTCGACGCTGTTATAGCTCTGATAGGGCATGCACCCCAGCACGAAAGTATTGGGCGCGCCGCGGCGGATCGCCTGGGCATGCATGACCATCATGTCCATCGTCGCGGGAATGGTGTTGGGATGGCCGTGCGCAATCATGGCCAGACTGTCGCCAACGACCGCGACGTCGACGCCGGCCATCTCCGCCCATTGGGCCGAGGTGTAATCCGGCACCGACATATAGACCATCTTTTCCCCGGTCTTCTTTGATTGCCGGATTTCCGTAATGGTACGTTTTTTGGGCTTGGTTGCCGCGGCTGTCCCGGGGTCCTTGGCCATTGGTTTGCGCCCTAATGTATTTCTGATATATGCTTAGTATGTTATAAATGCACACGCTGTCCGGTCAAGCCGGTCCACGTCCGGCGCCGGAGCCAAGCCCTCTCTTTCCACTGCCCACCACAGCCGTAAAAACACGATGCCGCTGCCCCCTTGGCCAGAATTTCCGCTCTTCATGGCGCTGGTGCTCGCCATTTGCATGTATGCCGTGGTTGTCGCCGGTCACTTCCCGCGAGAATATCGCGGCCACGCGCTGAAGGGCCCGTCCGGGGCACTGTTTCTCTGGAGCACAGTTGTTCTGGCGGTTGCGAGCGCCGGTATCGGCATCTATTTCGCATTTTTCACGATACCCTGGTATGCGGCCGTGATCGGCGCGGGCGCAATGTCTCTTGCCGCCCCATTGCTGGTGCAGCTTTTCACCGACGAATTCGTCGATGGCCGCGCATCACTGCTGTTGCTGAGCGTTGCAGCGGGTGCAGTTGCCGGTGGAGTTCTCGGGTTCTTGATATAGCCGCCTTTGGAAAGATCAGCCGCCCTCTCCCAAGTCCCGGACGGCGCGCTTGCCGGTTTTCGGCTTCTTCCCGCGCCTTGGCGGCAGCGTAACCAGCGTCTCCACATGCGCAAAGCGATGCCTCGCATGCGGCAGCGCCATGGCGGCGACGAAAGATTTCTGGAAACCCGGATCGGCCGCCGTCTCCACCTTTTCGACGCGCCGCACCAACGCCTCGATCTCGCCGCGCGCCGCGCGGTTCAACAGCGCGATGCGCGCGCCGGTGCCCGCGGCATTACCGGCAGCACGGACATGGTCGATCGGACAATCGGGAATCATGCCGAGGATCATGGCGTGTTTCGGGTCTATGTAGGAACCGAAGGCGCCGGCCAGAACGATACGCTCGGGCGTCTCCACGCCGAGCATGTCCATCAACAGCCGGGCGCCTGCATAGAGCGCCGCCTTGGCCAGTTGGATGGCGCGGACGTCGGTCTGGGTGATCAGGACCTTTGGCGGACCCTCCTGCAACCGGTAGGAATATACTTCCTCATCGGGTTCGAGCCATTCACAGCCGGGAAAGCGCTTGCCGTCGATCAGACCCGTATGCGTGACCAGGCCAGCGATGAACATCTCCGCCACGGCCTCGATGATGCCCGACCCGCAAATGCCGGTAACGCCGAATTGCGCCGTGGCGTCGGCGAAACCGGGATCGTTCGACCATAAGGCGCTGCCGATCACCTGGAACCGGGGCGCCAGGGTTTCAGGGTCGATGCGCACTCTCTCGATGGCGCCGAGTGCGGCGCGCTGCCCGCAACTGATCTGCGCCCCTTCGAAGGCCGGGCCAGTGGGACTTGAACAGGCCAGCAGACGATCCTTATTGCCGAGCACGATCTCGGCATTGGTGCCGACATCGACAAGCAGGGTCATCTCCCTGCTCCGGTGCGGCGCCTCGGCCAGCATCATGGCCGCGGTATCGGCGCCGACATGGCCGGCGACGCAGGGCAGAAGATAAACGCCTGTCGCCGGATTGACGCTCCGCAATTGCAGCTCGCCGGCGCACGCCGTTACGGCATCGTCGACAACCAGGGGAAACGGCGCGCAGCCCAGTTGCGCGGGATCGATGCCGAGGAAAATGTGGTGCATGATCGGGTTGCCGACAACCGTCATATCGATGATATCGGTCAGCTCGGCGCCGGCCTCGATGGCGGTTTCGCGGATCAGGCCGTCGACGGCCCGGCGCACCGTGGCGGTCAGCTCGCTGCGGGCGTCCGGGTTCTGCTGGATGAATGACAGCCGGCTGATGAGGTCTTCGCCGAAACGGATTTGCGGATTCATGATGCCCGCGGCGGCAACCACCGCGCCTGTTTCGAGATCGTTCAAATGAGCGGCAATGGTCGTTGTGCCAATATCGACGGCGAGCCCGAAAGCGCGGTCATGGAAGCCCGGCCACAATGCGATGATCTCCCGTTCGTTGCGCACCGCCACGGTCAACTTCCAGCCACTCTCGCGCAGCAGCCCCGGCAGCTCGGCCAGCAGGCGCGGATCGAAAGCGATGTCGTCCAGCCCCCATTCCGCGACAAGGGCGGCCTTCACGCGCGCCACGTCGCTGCGCTGGTCGCTCAGGCTGGGGGCGGTCATTTCCAGATAATGCAGGCGCACGACACGGTCTATTTCGACACTCCGCGATTCCGCCTGTTTGCGCACGATCTGTTTGTGCAACTGGCTTTCCGGCGGCACGTCGATCACCGCGTCGCCCGTCAGCTGCGCCGAGCAGGACAGGCGGCGTCCCTCGGCGAGCGGGCGCTGTTTCACATAGCGATCCTCCAGCGCGCCCCGGGGGCTCAGATGCTCCGGGTGCGAGTGGATGCCGAATTTGGGGAATTCGCCGCTGCTCACGGAAACCTGGCAGCGGCCGCAAATACCGCGGCCGGCACAGATGGAATCGATATCGACGCCAAGCTTCCGGGCCGCCGCCAGCACCTTGGTGCCGACCGGAAACCGGCCGCGCCGGCCCGACGGCAGGAAAACCGCGAGAACGTCCTGGCCTACGCCGCCCGTGTCTGTTGCTGGGCGCGGCACCGTTTCATCCATCTCTTGCACCTGTTGTCGAGACCGGCCAGCACCTCCGCCCCGGTGATCCCCGTCATCACCCGCGCATGCAGCGGGTTGACGATGGCCGAGGTCAGCCCGGCGCCGATCAACATGGCCAGAAAGGCCGCATTGAGACCCTGCCGGTCCGGCAGGCCGAAGCTGACATTGGATGCGCCGCAAATCGTGTTGAGTTCCAGTTCCTCGCGCACCCTGCGCACCAGCGAAAGCACCGAACGCCCGGCGTTGCCCACCGCGCCCACCGGCATGACCAGCGGATCGACAACCACGTCGGCGGCCGGCAGGCCATGATCCAGGGCGCGCTGCTTGATCTTCCGCGCAACCGCGAACCGCACGGCGGGGTCTTCGGAAATACCGCTCTCGTCGTTGCAGATGGCGACCACGGCGGCACCGTATTTTTTGGCCAGCGGCAGCACGCTTTCCAGGCTTTCCTGTTCGCCGGTGACCGAGTTTATCAGCGCCTTGCCGTCATAGGCGGCGAGGCCGGCTTCCAGCGCCGGCACCATGGCGGAATCGATGCATAGCGGTACATCGACGAGCCGCTGCACCCGTTGCACCATCTCGGTCATCATTTTGGCCTCATCCGCGGTGGGCACGCCGGCGTTGACGTCGAGCACATGAGCGCCGGCCGCCACCTGATCGGCGGCATCGCGCTCGACGGTCGAATAATTGCCTGCGGCAATTTCGGCGGCCAGCTTCTTGCGCCCGGTAGGGTTGATCCGCTCGCCGATGACGACAAAGGGCCGGTCGAATCCGATTACCACTTCCTTGGCTGGTGAACTCAAGACGGTCTCGGTCATGACGCTGCGTTAAGCTCCTGCGATTGGCGGTGCGCTCGGCGGACGATTTCCGTGGCCGGGCCCACCGGGTTACTTGGTTTCCAGGAATTTCTGGAAGCCGCCATAACCGGTATGGCGCACCTCCAGATCAAGTCCGATGCTGTCGGCGGCTGCTTCCGCGCGCGCCAGATTCTCCGCATTCTCGCGCTGCACCAGATAGACCATTCGGCGGTACTTGCCGAAATAGACGTCGCGGAGCTTCGGGAAACGGTCCAGCCCCAGGCCATTGAAAACCAGCTTTTCGAAATGCCGCGCCAAAAAGTCGGTGACGAAGAAACTGCCCGGCTCGTCTTCCATCAGCGCCTTGAACGGTTCCGAGCCGGTGAACACCTCGTAGCAATGCGAGCCGCCGATATTCTCAACGCCCTCCTCTTCCAGCACCCTGGCCATGGCGCCGCCGGTGCCGCAATCGCTATAAAGCACGATCACTTCCTCGCCGCGCGCCCGGCCCGAGCGAATCTTGGCGCGTACGCCTTCTGGCAGGGCGTCGGGCTGGTTATGCAGCTTGGCCGGCAGGCATTCGACCTTCATATGGTCCCATCCGTTGGCGCGGATGATGGTGACAATCTCGTTGGCGATCGCGCCGCAACAGATGACCAGGGTCGAGGGGTTGCCGGCCGCGCTGTCCATCATTTTCAATGATACCGGTGAGCAACGCCGGTTTCGAACATGGCGACGATGTTTTCCGGCGGCACCTCGGCCTGGATGTTGTGCACGGAGTTGAGAATGTAGCCGCCGCCCTTGCCCAGGATATCGATGATCCGCTTGGTCTCGGTCACAACTTCTTCGGGCGTGCCGAAGGGCAATGTTTGCTGGGTATTTATGCCGCCCCAGAAGGTCAGCCGGTCGCCGAAGGCTTCCTTCAGGCGCTCGGGTTCCATATTCTTGGCGGTGACCTGGACAGGGTTCAGCGCATCGACGCCGATATCCAGCAGATGCGGGATAAACTGATAGGCCGAGCCGCAGCAATGGTAGCAGACCTTGGCCTTGTTGTTGGTCAGCCCCTTGACCAGCTCGACCATGCGGCGATGGCGCGGCTTTAAATAATCCTTGTAGATGGTGTCCGGATCGAACATGCAGCTGTCCTGGGTCCCCAGATCCTCGCCGAAATAGATAATGTCGACATTTTCTGGCCCAGCCGCCTCGATCATCGATTCCGCATTGTCGCACCAGAAGTCACAGAGCTTGTCCATCATCCGCTGCAAGGCCTCGGGTCGTTTATAGAGGTCCTTGAGATAGGACTCAAAGCCGCGCATGGCGTAGCCGCGGTGAATCACGCCGCCCGGTATGTAGAGACAAACCGCATGGTCGCCGTTGGCCTTGATCTGTTCGACCCGTTCCCGGACGCCTTTGACCAGGCCCGGATTCTTGCCGTCCGGCCACTCATATTCCTCGACCTGTTCGACCGTCAGCTTGCCGCCGTGGAAGGGGCCATCCTGGTGCAGGAAGTGCTGATCCACGGCCTTTTCGGTGCGCTTCCACAGAACATTGAAAGTGTCGATATAGGTATTGTCGTCAATCCAGTGATCGACGCCACCCTCATAAGCGCTCGGCTGGACGTTGCGGGTGTCGACGTCGAACCGGTTGAGAATTTCCTCGGCCGGGTGGGCGCAGGTGTGAATGATCGACATCACCTCGGTGGGGGCATCGACGCCCATATATTTTTTCAGCTTCTCGTACCCGGCCAGCGTGATCGTCGTGAACTCGGCGCCACCGAAATCGATCGGCACACGGTCCGGTTCCTCGTGATTCAGGGCCGCCAAAATGCGTTCGCGATGTGTCCAGGTCATTGTCCCGTCCCTTGGTTGGTGTCCACTGTTCAAATGCCGGCGGCCATAAAGGCGCGCGCATCGTCGACAGCCGTCGGGGCATCGATGCTGTAGCCGTCAGCGCCGATTTTCGCGGCGAATTCGGCATTGACAGGCGGGCCGCCCACCATGGTCTTGACGTTTAAATTGCGGTTTTCATTCGCCTTGCGGATAGCGGCGACAGCTTTTTCCATCTCCGGCATGGAGGTCGTCAGCAGGCCGGAAAGCAGGATAAGGTCGGCGTCGTTTTCCTGGGCCGCGGAGATGAACTCTTCCGGATCCACATCGGTGCCCAGATCGATCAGCTTGAAACCCGCACCCTCGAACATCATGCCGACGAGGTTCTTGCCGATATCGTGCAAATCCCCCTTGACCGTTCCCAGCACCACTGTACCGATCGCCTTGGCGCCCTTGTCGACGAGCAACGGACGGACGATCTCCAAGCCGGCTTGAACCGCCTCGGCGGCCATCAGCATTTCCGGCACGAATAATGTGCCGGCGCTGAATTTCTCGCCAACCACGTCGAGCGCGCTGATCAGGCCCTCATTGAGGATTTTTTCGATATCGGTGCCGGCATCGACCTCCGCCTGGACCAGTTCGGCGACGTCTTCTTCTTCATATTCCAGCACCGCATCGTAAATTTCCTGAATGGACATCTCCGTCTCCCTTTCCACTCCGCCACGGAATCCTGACAAGACCCGTTTTGCCACCGACGCCATATGTACATGTTGCCCGAGGTCAAGAGGCGCAGCGGCTCTCACACTGATATGTCAGCAATATATTAACACAAGAGAGACAAAGAGCCACCCTTTCCCGTGTGGCGATTTGTCTCTGCGCGATAGAAGCCGGCGCAGCCTGCGGCGGGTCAGTCCAAACTGCCGTCGGCACGGCGCGATTTCAAAAACGCCCGCATGTGGAATCCGGCCTGCTCCGGCTGGTAACGGGCGGTCCGGCCTTCGGGGCAGGCGCGCCGCGCCCGGCAGCCCAGTGCCATGCAGTCAGCGCCGGCCGGGCTGTCGAGATGCCGCGCGCAGGCCGGCACGTCATAGCTGGCGCCATCGCCCCCGGCGCGGAATGCGCCGACCGGACAGGTGTTCAGACAGGGCCGGTCCGGACACTCGTCGCAGGGCCGGGGGCGGCTGTCTGCGGGCGGCAGCGCCAGGCGTTCCGCCAGGGCGAGCGCGCCCCGGTAGCCATGCCAGAGCCCGTGGTCGGGATGGATAAACATGCCCAGCGGCGAGGCGTGACAGGCCTCCGCCTTTTGCGCCCAACGCTGAAACGGCAGATGCGGTTTTTGAAAAGGAAACAGGGCAAGCGCCCCGAAGGATCGCGCCAGCGGCTCCAGCACATCACGCGACCAGTCATCCAGCAACTCGACCGCCGGGTCACGCGCGGCGCTGAACGCCGCCCACATGGCCGGCCCCGCGTTGCCGGTCAGGACCAGCGTCATTGCCGGCCGGCCGGCGGCCGGTTCAGGAACGCCATCTTCCGGTCGGGGATTGAAAGCGCCGCGCGGAGTCAGCCCTGCCGCTTGCAGCGCTTCGTTGACGTCCGCCAGCGTTACCGGCATGTCAATTCCCCGGCCCGGCGCACCGGATTCCATACCGTCGCTGAATTCGAAAAATGCGCCATGCTGCTCCTACGTGCGCCGCTCCGGCAAGCTTATGCCAGCCGGAATGGCGGTGGCAAGCCAGCCTGCGCAGATCAGGCACAACGACCGTATGCGCCAGGCAATCGCTGCCTGTCGCCATAAAGCTGCCACGCCAAGACTCACTTTTGCCGCGAATCAGAGGCTTCATGGCGACGGTGGCTGTTGGCCAATAGGTCGGGAGGGAGTGCCGCTGACGTGAGGCCTTGCGTGCAGGCTCTCTCCTAGAACTTCTAGCCCCCCCAAACGGCATGGCCAACAGCCACCGCAAACTCTGAGCTGCTTGTCATAATGCGGCCCAGGAGCACACCTGCCCACTCATTCGCCAACCATAAGCTCCCGGAGGGCGCGGCTTTCCCTTCGGCGGTCCCGCGGCCCCTGAACTGCGTTTCGCCGCCGCGCCGGGATTTATGCGGAGCGGCCCTGAATTGGTCAAAAGGGCGCTAATCGCCACAATCCCGCCACGGCTGCCATAAAGCATCTTTCCCGCGACCTACTTCAGCCGCGAAATGGGGATTACATGACGATGCTGGTTGCCGGCCGCAAGTCCGGGACCGGGCGCCGCAAGCGTTAGTCCTTGTGCGCGGCGTTCCACCCCGGCTCAGATCAGCCCCCACGGCTGGCGCGGCTGGCAACCATGCCCAGCCTGGCGTACGGGCCTTTGCTATTCGGCGTATAGCCAGCGCGGACTTTGCTTTTTCAATTCCAGCTTGGCGACAGTCGTGCGGTGAACCTCGTCGGGACCGTCGGCAAGGCGCAAGCTGCGGGTTTTCGCCCAGGCATAGGCGAGGCCGAAATCCTCCGCCACGCCGCCGCCGCCATGCACCTGGATTGCCCGGTCGATCACGTCGAGAGCCATTTGCGGCGCCACCACCTTGATCATCGCGATCTCCGAACGCGCGACCTTGTTGCCGGCTTTGTCCATCATCCAGGCGGCCTTCAGCGTCAGCAGACGGGCCTGCTCGATCTCCATGCGCGAGCGCGCGATGGCGTCGATCACGACACCCTGTTCGGCCAAGGTCTTGCCGAAAGCGACGCGGTTCCTGGCCCGCGCGCACATCGCCTCGAGCGACCTTTCCGCAACACCAATGAGACGCATGCAATGGTGAATACGCCCCGGCCCCAGCCTGCCTTGCGCTATTTCAAAGCCGCGCCCCTCGCCCAGGATCATATTTTCCGCCGGCACACGTACATCCTTGAAATCCACCTCGAAATGGCCATGCGGCGCGTGATCGTAGCCGAACACCTTGAGCGGACGGACCAGCGTGACGCCCGGCGTGTCGCGCGGCACCAGGATCTGCGACTGCTGCTTGTATTTCTCGGCCTCCGGGTCGGTCTTGCCCATGAAGATGAAAATTTCGCAAGCATTGTCGCCGGCGCCCGAGGTCCACCATTTGCGGCCGTTCAGCAAATAGTCGCCGCCGTCCCGTTCGATGCGCGACTGGATATTGGTGGCGTCGGAGGAAGCGACATCGGGCTCTGTCATGGCGAAGGCGGAGCGGATTTCGCCCGCCAGCAGTGGTTTCAGCCACTTTTCCTTTTGCGCGTCGCTGCCGTAACGGACCAGCACTTCCATATTGCCGGTGTCGGGCGCGGCGCAATTGAATACTTCCGGGCCGATCGGCGAGCGGCCCATGATCTCGCACAAGGGGGCATATTCCAGATTGGTGAGACCCGGGCCATATTCGGCTTCGGGGAGGAACAGGTTCCACAGTCCCGCGTTACGCGCCTTGGCCTTCAACTCTTCCATGATTGCCGGCGTTTGCCACCGGTCGCCGGCCTCGAGCTGCTCGATATAGGTCGTCTCGTTCGGGTAGACATGGTCGTCCATAAAGACGAGCAGCTTGGTCCGATACTCCTCGACCGCGGCGGAAAATTCGAAATCCATGATCAGCCCCTGCTCGCGTTACTGCGTCGGGTCGGGCGAAACCCGGACCACAAGCTTGCCGAAATTCTTGCCCTCCAGCAGCCCCATAAAAGCGTCCGGCGCATTCTCCAGCCCATCGACGAAATCCTCGCGGTATTTGACGCGGCCCTCACGCACCCAGCCGCTCATGGTCTCCTGAAATTCGCCTTCCTGATCGGCGAAGTCCCAGACGATAAAGCCCTGTATCCGCATTCGGTTGCTCAGCACCGAGCGCATGAGCACCGGTATCTTGTTGGGGGCTTCGGGGAGTGCCGTTGCATTATATTGGGCAATCAGGCCGCAGACGGGGACCCGCGCAAAATGGTTGAATAGCGGCAGCACCGCCTCGAACACCTTGCCGCCGACATTTTCCCAATAGACATCGACGCCGTTCGGGCAAGCGGCAGCGAGTTTGCCGGCGAAGTCCGGGTCGCGGTGGCTGATGCAGGCGTCGAAGCCAAGCTCCTCGGCAACGAATTCGCATTTCTCCGCCGACCCCGCCACTCCGACCACGCGGCATCCCCTGATCCTGCCGATCTGCCCGACGGCAGAGCCGACGGCGCCGGAGGCCGCCGCCACGACAAGCGTTTCGCCTTCTTTCGGCTCGCCGATATTCTTGAGACCCGCATAGGCCGTCATGCCCGGCATTCCGAGAATGCCGAGCGACGTGGAAATCGGGGCCCGCGCAGGATCGAGCTTGCGGAAACCCTTGCCGTTGGTGAGCGCATAGTCCTGCCAGCCTGAATAACCGAACAGGATATCGCCTGTCGCGAATTTCGGATTGTTCGACGCGACCACCTGACTGACCGCGCCACCGGGCATGACGTCTCCAATCTCGACCGGCTTGGCGTAGGACTGCATATTGCTCATGCGCCCGCGCATATACGGGTCGAGTGAAAGATAGATCGTGCGGGCGACCAACTCGCCCTCGCCGGGCGCGGGTACAGATGTCTCGGCCAGCTCGAAGTCGCTCGCCTTCGGCGCGCCTTCGGGCCGTGCCGCGAGAAGGATTTGGCGGTTCGTCTCTTTGCTCATTGGTCCCCCGAAAATACCTGACTATATCCTGGCAGAACGCCGCGCGTGCGATGCTAGACATCCCCGACCGGCGCGACCATACTCCAGTTTCGCCAAACAAAAGCAAATTTCAAAAAGCGGATGGGGCCTATGGGGGACGGTGTCGAATTTCAGACGCATGGCTCGATTGCCTTGATTACATTGAATAATCCGCCCGTCAACGCCATGGGCGTCGCGGTCCGGCAAGGCATAGCCGACGCAATCGCCAAGGCTGAAGCGGACGGCACGATCAAGGCCATCATTCTGACCGGACGCGGGCGCTGCTTCTGTGGCGGCGCCGACATTCGCGAATTCGGAAAACCGCGCGAGGAGCCCTTTCTCACCAACCTCATCAACCAGATCGAGATCTGCGAAACACCCGTCGTCGCCGCGATCCACGGCAGTGCCGTCGGCGGCGGTTGCGAGATTTCATTGGGGTGTCATTACCGGGTGGGAGACGCTTCGGCAAAGTTCGGCCTTCCCGAAATCAAGCTCGGCCTGCTGCCCGGCGCCGGCGGAACGCAGCGGCTGCCACGGCTCGTTGGAATCGCGCCTGCGCTCGATATCATATTGAGCGGCGACTATGTCGGTGCGCAAATGGGCCGGGAGCTTGGCTTTTTCGACGAGATCATCGATGGCGACCTGGTTGAGGGCGCGCTCGACTATGCCAACGGGCTTGTCGCCGGCGGCAAGGGAGCGCGCCGGACCCGTGAGTTGACGATCGACGGCAGCGGCGCAGAGAAGATTTTCGCCGACATGCGGGCCAAGGTCGCCCGGCGCTCACGCGGCCTGATCGCGCCGGAGCGCTGTATCGAGGCGGTGGAGAGTGCGCTGACGATTTCACTCGATGAGGGTCTGGCGCTGGAGCGGAAAAATTTCGACGAGCTGGTGCAGTCCGATCAGTCGAAGGCGCAGCGCCATCTGTTCTTTGCCGAACGCCAGGCGCATAAAATACCCGGCGTGCCCGCCGACACGCCGGTCCGGGAAATCAAATCCGCCGCCGTCATCGGCTGCGGCACCATGGGGCGCGGCATCGCCATGAGCCTGGCCAATGGCGGCGTGCCGGTAACGGTCCTGGAGGTCAGCAAGGATTCTCTCGACACGGGGCTGGCCCTGACCCGCGATACCTATGCAGGCAGCGTGTCGCGCGGCTCTCTTGCGCAAGGGGATATGGACGCGCGCCTCGGGCGCATCACCGGAACCACCGACTATGCCGATATTGCGGACGCCGACATCGTCATAGAGGCGGTGTTTGAGGATATGGATCTGAAAAAGCAGATCTTCGGCACGCTCGATGCGACCTGCAAACCCGGCGCGATCCTCGCCACCAATACATCGACGCTGGACGTCGACGAGATTGCCGCCGCAACCAAGCGGCCAGCCGACGTGATCGGCACCCACTTCTTCAGTCCGGCGAATGTCATGAAACTGATGGAGAATGTGCGGGGCGGAAAAACCGCGCCCGATGTCATCGCCACGGTGATGAAGCTGTCGAAGGATATCGGCAAGGTCGGCGTCATGGTCGGCGTGTGCGACGGTTTTGTCGGCAACCGGATGCTTTACGCCTACAAGAACCAGGCTGAATTTCTGCTCGAGGAAGGGGCGCTTCCCCGGCAGGTCGATAAGGTCATTTACGATTTCGGTTTTCCGATGGGCCCCTTCGCCATGGGCGATCTGGCCGGGCTCGATGTCAGCTACCTGATCCGGCAGCACAGGCGCGCTACAATACCTTCAGACGACCGCACATCCATTATTCCCGACCGGATCTACGAAATGGGCCGTCACGGTCAGAAGAGCCGGGAAGGCTACTATCTTTACCACGAGGGCAGCCGCGTGGCCGTTCCCGACCCGGAGATCGAAAAACTGATTGTCGGGATTTCCGGGGAACTGGGTATCGAACGGCGCGAGATTTCGGATCGGGAAATCCTCGAGCGTTGCCTCTATCCGCTGATCAACGAAGGCGCGAATATTCTCGGCGAGGGCATCGCCAGCCGTCCGAGCGATGTCGATCTGGTCTGGATCTACGGCTATGGCTTTCCCATCGGCAGGGGCGGCCCGATGTTCCACGCCGATCTCGTCGGCGCAAAAGAGATATATGAGGTCATGAAGAAGCTCCATGACGCACATGGCGACATGCTCAAACCGGCGCCGCTGCTCGAAGAGCTGGCGAAGTCGGGCAAGAGCTTCGCCGATCTTCAGTCCTGAGTAGCGACAGGTTCCGGACCATGGAAGACGACCGCGAGGTCATCGAAGTCCGCGCCGACGAGCGCCTCGATACGACAGGTCTGGAACCCTGGCTGCGCGCGCATTTGCCGGAAACCGACGGCCCTTTTGAACTGGCCCAGTTCAGCGGCGGTCATGCCAATCTCACCTATCTCATCCGCTTTGGCGAAAGTGAATATGTGCTGCGCCGACCGCCTCTCGGCCCCCTTGCGCCGGGCGCCCATGACATGGCGCGCGAGCACCGGGTGCTGAAAGGTTTGTGGCGTGCGTTTCCGCTCGCGCCGCGCAGCTATGTCCTTTGCGAAGACGAAACGATCATCGGCGCGCCATTCCACGTCATCGAGCGCCGCCATGGCATCGTCATTCGCACAGAGCTGCCGGAGGGCTATGACTGGACGCCCGAGTTGAACAGACGCCTCGGCGAAACGGCGATCAATGTTCTGGGCCAACTGCATCTCGTCGAACCGGCGGACGCAGGTCTCGGCGACATCGGCCGGGCGGAGGGTTTTGCCCTGCGCCAGCTATCGGGCTGGAGCAAGCGCTGGCACGCGGCCAAACAGGACGACATGCCCGGCATGGACGCCATCATCGCCTGGCTGGAAAAGGGCCTGCCTTCTAGCGACCGGGTCTCGCTGCTGCATAACGACTACAAGCTCGACAATCTGCTGGTCGACGCCAGTGATCCGGCCCGCGCGGTCGCCGTGCTCGACTGGGACATGTGCACGCGCGGCGATCCGCTGATGGATCTGGGCTATATGCTGGCCTTCTGGGGCGAGCGGCAAGACGATCCGCGCTGGATATTGGGCGCGTCGATGCCGACCTGGAATGAGGGGTTCCCGACGCGCGAGGAGGCGGTGGAGCTTTATGCCCGCGCCACCGGCTTCGACTGCGCCCACGCCGGCTGGCACCACGTCTTCGGCATCTTCAAGATCGCCGTCATCCTGCAGCAGATCTATATCCGCTTTCTGCGCGGGCAGACAAAAGATGAGCGTTTCGCCATCTTCGGCGAGCGTGTCGCAGCGCTTGTCGACAAGGGGCGGATCTTGGCGGGGGTTTAGAGGGGATCTCGATCTATTCGCAAAAATAAGAGCGTCATTCCCAGCTGCTCCCGGTCTGACGGCGACTTGGGGGCCGCAAGCACAATGTCCGGCGATTGTCCTCTGGTGGTAAGCCTTTGACCCAAAACTGACACGCCATGTTTAGGTCGGAGCTTAGGCAAGAGTAGCAAAAGCCTGCTCACACAAACGGGGCTGGAGCGTCTCATTCACCACACGCATGCAGCATAGCTTTGATGGCGTTTCCAGCGCGAATCAAGGGGATCTGTATTCCCTTGCGGCCAGACCTGATATTGGCATTTCGTCCATTGGCCATGGCATTTAACAGTGGATCTGATTTTTTCAGCTTCAGGACAGGTTGGCTAATGCCTGCCATTTCATTCCAGCTGGCCGTGCCATTGCGGGTGAATCCCTGTTTCCCGATTTGGAAATGTATTTTCACTCTTTGAGTGTCTCTTACTCCCGAGTCGTAAACTAGCGTTACATTGACGCCTTCTTGCCCAGCGACACAATTCATAGCTATCAAGCTGTCTTCGGGTGCTGTGCAATTTGTGTAGCCTGCAAATCCCCCCGGCTGGTTTTCAAATCTTGTTGAGCCGCCATCCCAGTCATATTGGCCGACACATTTCTTTAAGTCGGAACTTGAATCTTCTTTGCCTGCATCGGCTGCTGCACCATCTGGTTCAATTTTTTCCCAAACCATCTTGCCTTTTTGATAGCGCACCAATGCATCACAAGTTTCACCCTTAAAATAACTTTTTCCTGGAACGGGCTTACATTGTGGACTGCCAGCGTAAATCGAGACAACCATCAATTGAAACCTGCGATTCTCGCCTCCAAGACTGATAAATATTTTGCTGAGTTGGTGATCAAATATCTTTTTCCATGAGCGCCGGTCAACCTGTTTCCAGATAAGCAGATCACAACCCGCGTTGGAGCAGTTTGCGCCTGGGAAATAACCGTCGCAGAGTTTCTCATTTTCGACGATCAGACCGCGCGAACCGTCACCATCAAGATCGGTGATCGCGATGCCCTGCATCCGGGAGTGCAGTTTACCGCCCCAGCCCAGCTCTTTGCATCTCCCGCGAATTTCGTTGGCATGATTTCTGACATCAGCCGGCAGATCCTTGAATTTCATTCCAGATATTTGAGCAAGCACTTGGTTGGATTGCGATGCAACAGCGAGAATGACGGCAAATACCGCCAATGTCAGGATTTTGAGCATTAAGCAACTCCTCGGGTCTGAGCGCAGGTTGCCAGACCGGAACCTGACAGGCACAAGATGCTTATCCGTTATCCGGTCCATAATGTCAGCTCACGGCACATCTGCGGCATGCGAAACCGCAATCACGACTCAGCGCCAAGAAAATCCCTCACGTATACCGCCCGCTGCCGATAGTGCTGCCGCCATCGACGACAAGCGTATGGCCGGTAACGAAACTCCCGGCGGGGGAGGCCAGAAACAGCGCCGCCCCGGCGATGTCTTCGGGTTCGCCCAGCCGCCCAATGGGATAAGAGGCGATGGCCTGCGCGTTGGCTTTCGGGTCTTCCCACAGCGCTTTGGCGAAATCGGTGCGCACAAGCCCCGGCGCGATGCAGTTCACGCGGATATTGGAATGGCCCCATTCCACCGCCAGATTGCGGGCGAGCTGCATGTCGGCGGCCTTCGACAAGCCATAGGCGCCGAGCTTGTCATTGCCTTTCAGGCCGCTGATGCTGGAGACGATGATAACCGCGCCGTCCCTGCGTTCGGCCATCTGCGGGATCACCATGTTGCAGAGCCAAAGATTGCTCTTCACATTGGTGTCCATGATCTTGTCATAGGCTTCGTCAGGGATTTCAGCCAGCGGCCCGTTATAGGGGTTCACGGCAGCGTTGCACACGAGCACGTCAACCCGCCCCCACATCTTCAGCGTCGCGTCGACAAGCGCGCGAAGCTGCTCTTTATGGGAAATATTGCAGGGGACGGCGATGGCTTCACCGCCGCCGCCCTTAATCGCGGCGGCCACTTCGGCGCATTTGTCTTCCTTGCGCGACGAGACGACGACCCTGGCGCCGGCTTGCGCAAAGCTTTGGGCAATCGCCTTGCCGATGCCCTTGGTCGAGCCGGTGACGATGGCGACCTTATCCGTCAGGTCGAAGAGTCGATGAATGCTCACGGCGGATCATGTCCCGGTTTGCGATTGGACCGGACGGCAATATAGATCGGACGGCGCGATACGGCTATTGTCGGAGCCGCGTTCAAGACAAACAATAAACCCCTGTTGGCCCGGAGCGGATTTGCAGAAAGATTTCCCCCTTCCCGACCGGTGCGCCGGATTGAGGGCGCTGCTCGAGCCCGCGGCAATCGCCCTGATCGGCGCGTCCGACGACCCGGCCCGCATCGGCGGCCGGCCGCTGCGCTATATGCTGGAGGCCGGATTTGCCGGCAGGATTTATCCGGTCAATCCGAACCGCGACATGGTTCAGGGACTGAAGGCGTATCCTTCCATCCGCGACATCCCCGAGCCTGTCGATTGCGCCATCATCGCGGTGCCGGCGAAGATTGTGATCGCGACAATCGAAGATTGCGCCGCCGCGGGCACCAAGTCAGCCATCATATTCAGCTCCGGCTTTGCCGAAATCGGAGGCGACGGCGAAGCCATGCAGGCCCAATTGAGCGATATCGCCGCGCGCACCGGCATTCGCATCCTGGGGCCGAACTGCCTTGGTATCCTGAGCTTCGGGCCGCGCTTTTTCGCGACATTCTCAAGCACCGGCGACGCGGGTTATGCCGAGCCCGGCCCGCTGGCCATCATCAGCCAGAGCGGCGCTTATGGCACCCATCTATATGCCGTGGCGCGCAGCTGGGGGCTGGGCGTCAGTCATATCATTACCACCGGGAATGAATGCGATGTGGACGTTGCGGAGTGCATCGGCTGGGCGGCGGAGGCTGACGAGGTCAAGGCCATCGCCGCCTATGCGGAAGGCATCAAGGACGGCCCCGCGCTCATTCGAAGCCTGGAGCTGGCGCGCGCCAGCAACAAACCGGTCATTTTTATGAAGGTCGGCCGCAGCGAGGAAGGCGCGGCCGCGGCCGCTTCACACACTGCCTCGATCGCCGGAGCGGACGAAATTTATGACGCGGTCTTCGCCCAGTATGGCGCGCACCGGGCCGACACGACCGAAGAGATGCTCGATATCGCCTATGCCTGCACGGCAGGCATCTATCCCAGCGGCAACAGGATCGGACTGATAACGATCTCCGGCGGCGTCGGCGTCCAGATGGCCGACCACGCCAACAAGCTCGGTTTGAATGTCGCGCCGATGCCCGGACAAGCGCAGGAGGAGCTGAAAAAAGTCCTGCCCTTCGCCGCGCCGCGCAACCCGGTCGATGCGACGGCCCAGGTCTTCAATGACCTGACCCTGCTGGGACAGAACTTTTCGATCATGCTCGATGAAGGCGGCTATGACGTTGTTGTCGGTTTTTTCACAGTCGTCGCCGCCTCGCCCTATATCGTCGAGCCGCTGCTGAAGGAACTGGACGAGTTGCGCGAGCGTTTCCCGGACCGGCTGATTTTTCTGTCTCTGATCGGACCGCCCGAAATCGTCGCGCGTTACCGGGACGCGGGCTATCTGACATTCGAAGACCCGTGCCGGGCAATTGCCGCCGCTTCGGCGCTTGTCGGTTTCGGCAAGAGCTTTGCCGGGACCAGGCCATCCGTGCCGGACGCCGCCGGCCCGCTCAAGGCGCTTCCGGCCCATGCGTTGAGCGAATGGGACTCCCGTGAGATTCTTGCCGGCGCCGGTATTCCCGTCGTCGAGGCCAGGCTTGTCAAAAGCGGCGGTGAGGCCGCCGAGGCAACGGCCTCGTTCGATTGCCCTGTGGCAATGAAGATCAATGGCGCCGGTATTGCCCACAAGACGGAGATCGGCGGCGTGGAGCTCAATGTCGCCACGCCGGAGGGTGCAGGCCAGCTTTACGACGAATTGCAGACGCGTGTAACAAAACAGGCCCCCGATGCACGTCCCGACGGCGTGATCGTCGCGCCGATGATCGGTGGCGGAATTGAGACCATACTCGGCGTACAGGTCGATCCGGTTTTCGGTCCCGCCGTCATGTTCGGTCTCGGCGGTGTGTTCGTCGAAGTGTTTGAGGATGTCTCCTTCAGATTGGCGCCTTTCGACCATGAAGAGGCGTTGGCCATGATTGGCGAGACCAGGGGAGCGAAGCTTTTGCGAGGCGTTCGCGGCCGCCCGTCCGCCGACATGGATGCGCTGGCCAACGCACTGGTCGCACTGTCCCGGTTCGCCGCCGCGCATGGCGATGCACTGGCGAGTGTCGATCTCAATCCTTTTCTGGTGCTGGGCGAAGGGCAAGGATGTCTGGCCCTCGACTGTCTGGTCGTGCCCGGCGGCGTGGAGGACTGAGCTTCCGGAGCCCTTTCGGCCAATTGGGGATTATTTTTCGGTATGCCGCGCCTGTTGGAGCGGGTCGGTTGCGGCAACGCATCCGCCACGCCTATACTCGCCAATCTTGCCGTAGAACTTTGTTCTGCAAGGCAAAATTACAGGGCGCGACAGGCGCGCGCCACACCCGCCGCCGGGCAAGGAATTTGCGCAGCTGGTGTCGGGGCACCAAACAACGCCCCGCGAAAGACGGGAAAATACGAGCATGGCTCTGGACAGCGAAACGTTCGATCAGTTGAGGAACACGATAAGCCGGTTTGTCGCGGAGCGGCTCGTTCCGCGCGAGGGCGAGGTCGGCGAAAGCGACAAGGTGCCCGATGAGATCGTGGAAGAGATGCGGCAAATCGGCCTGTTCGGATTGTCGATCCCTCAACACTATGGCGGGCTCGAACTGACCGTCGGGGAAGAGGTGCAGATCATCATGGAACTGGGGCATACGTCCCCCGCCTTCCGTTCCGTGTTCGGCACCAACACCGGGATCGGCAGTCAGGGCATTGTCATCGACGGCACGGAGGAGCAAAAGCGCAAATATCTGCCCAAACTCGCAAGCGGTGAACTTGTCGGTTCCTTCGCGCTGACGGAGCCGGACGCGGGGTCCGATGCGGCGTCGCTACGAAGCTCGGCCAGAATGGATGGCAATGAGTATGTGCTGAACGGCACCAAACGCTTCATCACCAATGCGCCCACGGCCGGTCTGTTCACGGTCATGGCGCGCACCGATCCCGAAAAAAAGGGCGCCTCGGGAATTTCCGCATTTCTGGTCGAAGCCGGTTCGCCCGGTCTGACGCTTGGGCCGCCAGACAAGAAGATGGGGCAGCAGGGCGCCCATGTCTGCGATGTCGTATTCGAGGACTGCCGGATACCCGCCGACGCGCTGATCGGCGGGGTCGAGGGTCAGGGCTTCAAGACCGCGATGAAGGTGCTGGACCGCGGCAGGCTGACGATTTCCGGCATGTGTATCGGAAATGCGGAGCGCCTGATCCGGGACAGTGTGCGCTATGCCATGGAACGCAAGCAGTTTGGCAAGCCGATTGCCGAATTCCAGCTTGTCCAGGCGATGCTCGCCGATTGCGAGGCCGAGGTTTATGCGGCCAGATCGATGGTGCTGGATGCGGCGCGCCGCAAGGATGCGGGAGAACCCGTGACCAAGCTGGCGGCGATCTGCAAATATTATTGCTCTGAAATGGTCGGACGGGTCGCTGACCGCGCAGTGCAAATCCACGGCGGCGCGGGCTATATCGCCGAATTCGGGATCGAGCGCTTCTATCGCGATGTCCGGCTATACCGGCTTTATGAAGGCACCTCCCAGGTCCAGCAACTGATCATCGCCCGCGAAATGCTGAAAGAGGCGGCGCGGTGAGCGCGGGCAAGACTTCCGGACGGCGCGCGGCCGACCTGCTGGTCGACTGTCTTGCCGCCCAAGGGACCGATCGCATCTTCTGTGTCCCGGGCGAGAGCTATCTGGCACTGCTCGATTCGCTGGCGGATGCGAGCGCAATCGATCTTGTGACCTGCCGGCACGAGAGTGGCGCGGGCTTCATGGCGCTCACCGACGCCAAGATTACCGGACGCCCCGGGGTGGCGGCGGTAAGCCGCGGACCCGGCGCGACGAACGCTTCGATCGCCGTTCACTCAGCGCAGCAGGATGCCATGCCGCTTGTGCTGCTTATCGGCCAGGTCGGCCGGGCCGACAGAGGGCGCGGCGCGTTCCAGGAGGTCGACTACACCAGCTTCTTCGCCGACATGGCCAAAGGCGTCTGGGAAGTGAGCGACCCAGAGACGTTGCCCGAGACCGTGGCGAAGGCATTCGCAATCGCGCAATCGGGCACGCCCGGCCCCGTTATCATCTCGCTGCCAGAGGACATGCTTTACGATGACGCCGCCGCACGGAGCATTCCGGGACATCCGCCACGCGCCGTGGAGCCCGCCGGCGGCGACATGGATACCGTTCTGGAACTGCTGGCAAGGTCGGCCCGCCCGCTGCTGATCGCGGGCGGCGCGTTGCGCGACCAAGAATCCCGCGATGCGCTGGGGCGCGCCGCGGACGCCCACGATTTGCCGGTTGCATTGTCCTTCAAGCATCAGGATGTGCTCGACAACGCGCATGCGAGTTTTGCCGGCTATCTCGGTTTCAAGATTCCACGTCCCCAGGTCGACGCGCTCGGCGAGGCGGATCTGATTATCGCCGTCGGGACGCGGCTTACCGACGCAACGACGCAGAATTATACGCTGCCGCGCGCACCGAAGCCGGATCAGCCGCTGGTGCATGTTTATGCCGATGCCAATGCGATTGGCCGCGTCTTCGAGACGCAATGCCCTGTCATTGCCGATCCCGGCGCCTTCCTCGAGCGCCTTGCCGCCAGCCCGTCAACACCGGTCGACGGCCGCGCCGAGTGGCGTGATGGCCTGCACAAGCGTGCCGCCGATCTCGCCGCCTATGTGCCACGCAACGCGCCTGACGGGGTTGACTTCGGTGCTCTTGTCCATGCGCTGACCAAGCGCGCAACACCCGATACGGTGATCGTCACCGATGCCGGCAATTTCTCAAGCTGGGTTCACCGTTATTGGCCGTGGGGCCGGCACACGCTGCTTCTGGGTTCCGCCGGCGGCGCCATGGGCATGGGGGTTCCCGGAGCCGTGGCGGCCGGATTGCGGTTTCCCGACAGGCAGGTGCTCAGCTTCGTCGGCGATGGCGGCGCGCTAATGACCGGCAACGAACTGGCAACGGCGCAGCGCCACAATGTACCGGTGAAGATTTTCATCTCCAACAATGGCAGCTACGCGACCATCCGGCAGCATCAGGAGCGTGAATTTCCCAACCGCGGCGCGGGAACCGGTCTGACACGGCCCGACTTTGCCCGGTGGGCGGAAAGCCTCGGAGCCAAGGGCCTCACTATTGACGCGGATTGCGACATCGATGCCATCGTGGGCCAGGCGCTGGACGAAAAGAAAAGCGTGGTGGTCGACGTGCGCTCGAGCCTCGAGCTGATCTCGGCCTATACGACGATCGGCGAAATCCACCAGCGAAGCCTCGATCAGGCCAGCCGGTAGGGCGGGCGAGCAAACATTCGCCGGGACAAAAAAATCCGCGACATATGGCCAGGGTTGATCTGGATCATATCCCGCACCGGACCGTCGCTTTATTCGTTCGCGGCCTCCGGGATTTATCCGGAGCGCGAGTAGGCTTGCGTGTTCTTCAATTCCGCAG
>JAJFHO010000199.1 GCA_021775575.1 Hyphomicrobiales bacterium | reverse complement strand
GAGGGGGCTGAAGCCGCGCGCGGCACCGCCAGTGGAATGTCGGCCGTTACCACCGCGCTGCTGTGCAATCTCAGGGCCGGCGACCATGTTGTGGCGGGCCGGGTGCTGTTCGGTTCCTGTCTCTATATCGTGGAAACGCTTCTGCCGCGCTTCGGCATCGAGTCCACGCTTGTCGACGGCAAGGATCTGAGCGCTTGGAAGGCGGCCATGCGCCCCAATACTAAGGCCTGTTTTTTCGAGACGCCTACCAACCCGACGCTGGAACTCGTCGATGTGGAGGGCGTGTGCAAACTTGCCCGCGAAGCGGGCGCGCTGTCCATCATCGACAATGTGTTTGCAACACCGATCTTGCAAAAGCCGCTGGAGCTTGGCGCAGACGTCGTCGTCTATTCCGCCACCAAGCATATTGACGGCCAGGGCCGCTGCCTTGGCGGCATCGTACTGGGAAAGAACGACTTCATCGAAGACAAGCTGCACGACTTCTACAAGCATACCGGTCCCTCGATGAGCCCGTTCAATGCGTGGGTCATGCTCAAGAGTCTCGAGACGCTGCCGCTACGCGTCGAGCGCGCCTGCGCTTCCGCGACGCAGGCGGCCGATTTCCTCGCTGAACGCCCGGAGGTCGCCCGCGTCTTCTATCCCGGCCGCGCCGACCATCCCCAGCACGAACTCGCCAAGCGGCAAATGACGTCCGGCGGACCGCTCGTGGCGTTCGAACTCAAGGGTGGCAAGGAGGCCACCTTCCGCTTCATGAATGCGCTGGAAATCTTCAAGATCACCAACAATCTGGGCGACTCAAAGTCCCTGGTGACCCATCCCGCGACCACGACTCACCAGCGCCTCGGGCCGGAGGGACGTGCGGCAATCGGAATTTCCGACGGGCTGTTGCGCCTCTCGCTCGGACTGGAGGACCCGGGCGACCTGCTCGGTGATATTGACCACGCGCTTGATGTCTCTAAAGTCTGACTGAACCGGGGTTATCGCGTAATTTGTCCAGATGGGGGCAGGGATATGTATGAAACGACCACCCGCTTGATCCGCGTCAGCGTCGAGCCGGCCTTCGAGGAGGACGAATCCTCGCCTGGCGAAAGCCATTATTTCTGGAGTTACACGGTGGAGATAGAGAATCTCAGCAAGGAAACCGTGCAGCTTCGATCCCGCTACTGGCAGATTACCGACGCATCGGGACAGGTGCAGGAAGTCCGCGGGCACGGTGTCGTCGGTGAGGAGCCGGTTCTCGGACCCGGTGATTCCTTTCGCTACACCGGCGGCGCTCCCCTGGGCACGTCCAGCGGCATAATGGTCGGCTGCTACCAGATGGAAAGCGCATCGGGCGAGATGTTCAATGTCGACGTACCCGCTTTTTCCCTCGACAGCCCCTATATCCTCCAAATCCTAAACTAGGGTCAAACATCCGGTCGGCCGGACAAGGCGCCTATGATCGATCTGAGGCCGGTTCTGCTCGTTGTCGGCATTTTCCTTGCCACCTTGGGGTGCGCAATGATGATTCCGGCACTTTACGATCTGGTTGTCGGCAACGAGGATTGGAAGATCTTTACCGCCTCCGCCGTCCTGACATTGTTTGTCGGCATCGGTCTGGCATTCGCCAACCGTGGCCACAGCGAGCAATTTACGATCAAGCAGGGTTTTCTTCTGACCAACTGTTCCTGGCTTGCGCTGACCGCCTTTGGCGCCCTGCCCTTCACCTGGTCGCAGCTCGATCTCAGCTACACCGACGCATTTTTCGAATCCATGTCCGGCATAACGACGACCGGGGCCACGGTTATTACGAAACTCGACACCGCCGCCCCCGGAATCCTGCTCTGGCGCGGACTGCTGCAATGGCTCGGCGGGCTCGGCATCATCGTCATGGCGATCTCGGTGCTGCCGATGCTGCAGGTCGGGGGTATGCAGCTGTTCCGCGTGGAGGGTTTCGAGACCGACGGCAAAATACAGCCGCGCGCAACGCAGATTGCGGGCTCGCTCTGCCTGCTCTATCTGCTGTTTACCGCGATATGCGCGATAGCCTATTTCGCGGCTGGCATGTCCGCCTTCGACGCTGTCGTGCATTCCATGACGACCATCGCGACGGGAGGATTCTCCAGCCACGACGCGTCGATCGCCTATTTTTCCAACAGCTGGATCGAATTCGTCGGGATCATCTTCATGATCGTCGGCAGTCTGCCTTTCGTTCTCTATCTCAGGGCCGTCCGCGGCGGGGCCGGCGTCGTTTTCAGCGACAGCCAGGTCAGGTGGTTCTTCGGGACCATCGTCATATTCGTCGTCCTCGCCTGGCTATCCTACCAGACCAGCCAGGCCGAACCGATTGCGACCAGGCTGTTGACCATCGTCTTCAACGTCGTCTCGATCATGACCGGCACCGGTTACGCAACCACCGCCTACGACAACTGGAGCAGCATGGCCGTAGTCGTCTTTTTCATCCTGATGTTTATCGGCGGATGTTCCGGCTCGACTTCCTGCGGCATCAAGATTTTCCGCTTTCAGGTGATCTTCGAGATGATCCGCACCCGGCTGCGCTCGATCGTTCATCCCAAGGGCGTCTTCATCGAGCGTTATAATGGCGCGCCGATTTCCGCCACCGTCACCAGCGCCGTGATGGGGTATCTGCTGCTGTTCCTGCTCAGTTTCTTCATTGCCGCCACGGCGCTGACGATGTTGGGGCTGGATATCCTGACCGCGACATCGGCTGCCGCTTCAGCCATCGCCAATGTCGGCCCGGCGCTCGGGCCGGTCGTCGGACCGGTCAGCAACTATGCGGCCCTGCCCGACTCGGCGAAATGGATATTGTCGATCGCCATGCTTCTGGGACGGCTGGAAATACTGACCGTGATCGTCCTGCTCGCGCCGGCCTTCTGGCGCGCGTAAGCGGGCCTCTATTCGCCCGCCGCGGGCGCGGGCGCGGATGGCGCGACACGGCCGCGAAGCGACCATCCAAGCCTGGAGAGATCGCCGCCAATCCCGACCAGGCTCGGCACCAGGACAAGAACCAGGAGCGTCGCGGTGGCGAGACCGAATACAAGGGTTACCGCCATGGGAATGAGGAACTGCGCCTGCCGGCTGGTCTCGAACAGCAGCGGCGTCAGACCGCCGATGGTGGTCAGCGACGTCAGCAGCACGGCGCGGAAGCGGTCGCGTGAGGCGCCGACGGCAGCCTCGGCCAAACTATCGCCAGCCTCCCGCCGGAGCACGATCTGGCTGACCAGAATGATCGAATCGTTGACCAGGATTCCCGACAGGCCAAGCAAACCGATCCTCGAGATGATCGTAAGCGGGAAGCCCATCACCAAATGGCCGAGCACCGCCCCGACAAAGCCGAACGGAATGATCGCCATCACCGCGAGGGGATGGGAATAGCTGCCGAACACCCAGGCCAGGATGATGAAGATCATCGTCAGCGTGAGGACAACACCGAGCTTGAGATCGGCAAAAGACTCCGATTGTTCCTCGGCCCGTCCACGGAATTTGTAGCGCAGCTTGTATTTCTTCTCCAGGCCGGGGAGCAAAGTCTCTTCAAGCTTCGCCAAGACCGCCTCGTTGGCGATCACGCTGTCGTCAATATCGGCTGTAATCGACACAGATCGCATGCCGTCGCGGCGCTGGATGATGGAAAAACCGGCCTTCTCCCGAATGGTGACCACTTCGGTGAGCGGCGCGCGCTGACCAGACGGCGAGGTCAGGTAGAGTTGGAGCAGCGCGTAGGGTCCTTCGAATTCCTGCCAGCGTTTGACCCGGACGGTGATTTCCTCATCGCCACGCGGGAAGCGGGTCGCAACCGCCCCTTGAAAGGCATTGCGCACCTGGGTGCCGACATTTTCGGACGTAAAGCCCAGCGCGCTGCCGCGTGGGCTGACCTCCATAATGAGCTCCTGCTTGCCATAGGGAAGATCGTCGTTGATCGCGGATATGCCGGGAAACCCCGTCAGGGCGCCGCGCACCGCATCCGCGGCTGCCTTCAAATCTTCCACCGGCGCATCGAGCAGCTGGATATCGATATCGCGCCCAGGCGGTCCGCCACGCCGCGCGGCAATGGCCACCCGCTCCACGCCGGAGACGCTTGGCAAGCTGCGACGCCAGGCCTGAATGACTTTCCGGGTCGCGACGGAGCGATCTTCGCTCGGCGTCAGCTGCACCTCGACCTGTGCGAGATTGTCGCCACTGCTCGCACCCGACGTGCCGAGCACGGTAAACGTCGTGTCGACGAGTCTCTCCGTGCCGCCGCCAAGCTCCATTTCCGCCGTCATCAGCGCATCCTCGATCTTGCGGAGAGCGATAATCTGCTGCGCGCGCGGCGTGCCGGCTCCGAAGACGACGCCGGCAGTGATATTTTCCGCCTCCGGAGCGGGAAAGAACGTAAAGCCGATGCGGCCTCCGGCCATCAGGCCGAGGCACAGGATGAAGGCGCCAAGGGAGATTGCGACTGTCGTATAGCGCCAGTCGTAGGACAGACGAACGAACCGGCTGAACGGTCCGTCCCGAAAACGCTGCAATGCACCGTCGAAGGCCATGCGATAACGACCCGAGGGCCGGCGCTTGCCGAAGCCGTGCCGCAGATGGCCGGGGAGGATCAGGAAGCATTCGATAAGGCTCGCGACAAGAACCGCCGATACAACCAGCGGAATCGCCGACATGACATCGCCGATCTGATCGCGGATCAGGAAGATCGGCGAGAAGGCCGCCATGGTTGTCAGTGACGCCGCCATGACCGGCAACAACATGCGTTGCGCGCCCTGTTCTGCAGAGTCCAGCCGGTTCATACCCATCGCCTGGCGTGTCGATGTATCCTCGCCGACGACGATTGCGTCATCGACGATGATGCCGAGCATCATGATCAGCGCGAACATCGAAACCATGTTGATGGTCTGGCCGCTCGCCAGCATCACCGCAAGCGTCGCCATGAAGGCCACCGGAATGCCGGCCGCGACCCAGAAGGCAATACGTGCATCGAGAAAGACAAACAGGACAACCAGCACCAGAACCAGACCCTGGATGCCGTTCTTGACCAGAATTCCAAGCCGTTGCTGGACGAATTTTCCCCGTACCGCGAAGGCCTCAAGCAACATCCCTTCAGGCAGTGTCGGCCGGACGGACTCAAGGTAATTGTTCAGAACCGCCATTGTGTTCAGCGTGTCGGCGCTGAGCGAGCGCTGCACGTTGATCTCGACCGCCTGATGGACGCCGCGAAAGCCGATACCCTGCTGGCGTTCGAAACGGGTCTTGATATCAGCGATATCGCGCAGAAAAATCTTTTCTCCGCTCTGCCCGGAGCGGATTTCGATCTCGCCGATCGTCTCCGGTGTACGCCGTTCCGCCAGCGAACGAAGCTGAATCTCGACGGGCCCTTCGAGAATGCCTGACGGCAGATCCCGGGTATCTTGGCGAATGCGCTGAGCGACGTCGTCCAACGTCAGGTTAAGCCGTTGCAGATCTCCTTCACGGATGCGCACCCAGATTTCCTCGTCGCGCGAAGCAAGCAGCGTGACCTTGTCGATACCGGCCGCCAGCAGCCCGTCGCGTATCCTCTTGGCCTGAGCCTTCAGTGCCTGCTCATCGGACGGACCCGATAACACCAGCCGCGCCACACCTTCGAAATGGGTGAAGCGGCGTACGATCGGCTCCTCGGAATCGTCGGGAAGCGTGGTGAGCGAATTGACTGCCTGTTCGACGTCGGACAGCGCTTTCTGCATGTCGGCGGACGACGTGAACTCAAGCGTTACCGTTCCGACCCCCTCGCGAGCAACCGAGCGAACTTCATCGACATCGTCGAGAAAACGCAACTCCGGCTCCAGCGCATCGAGAATATTCTCCTCGACGTCCGACGCGCTGGCTCCCGGCCAGGCGACCGTAACCGAGACTTTCGGCACCTCGATGGTCGGGAAAAACTGCGAGTTGAGTTTCAGCACCGCATACAGACCGGTGACGATCATCGCCACCATCAACAGGTTCGACGCGGTCGGGTGGCGAACAAACAGCGAGATGAGGCCTGAATGCCCGCGCTCGCCCTCCGGTGCCCTTGGGGTTGCGGCCATCGGAGTTATTTCACCTGCACGCGCAAGCCGGCCTCGGCTTTGGACAGCCGCGTGATCATAACATGCTCGCCGGCCTTCAGATCGCCGCGCACCAATATGTCCACTCCGGTCGCGCCCACCAGATCGACATTGCGCGAGACCAGCCGGCCCTTGTCGATCACATAGACGGTATCACCGTTATAGAGCGCGATCCGCGGCAGCCGGACGACCTTGGAATAGACCCGGTCGGTAACGAGCACCTCGACAAAAGCGCCGGGACGAAGGTGAATAGTTTTCGCCGGGTCGACGACCCGCGCAAAAACATCGACACCGCCGGTCTCCGCATTGATCTCCGCGGCGACACGCTGGATTGTTGCTTTATAGCGCGCCGGTTTGTCGCCCACGTGCCAGAGCACTTCCACGATGCGGCCCGTGACCCCGCCTTCGCTGGCGACAATGCGGCCATATTGCGTATTGGTCAGCGTGAAACGGATCTCGATCCAGCCCCGGTCATAGAGCCTCGCGACGGCATCGTTGGCGCCGACAATACGTCCGACCTCGGCGTTGACCTCGGTGACATAGGCATCGAAAGGCGCGACGAGTTCGGTGTCGGAAAGGTTGCGCTTGGCAAGCCGGACCCGCCATTCGAGCTGCGCGATGATTGCGCGCTGCTGATCGGCGCGCGCCTGCTGAACGGCAAGATTGTTGGCACGAAGCTCGACCGACTGTTCGCGCTCGGAAACGATCATGCGCCGGTCGTCGGCCGTCTTCTGCGAAACCGTACCCCGGTCGGCAAGCGGAATGGCGCGCTTCAGATCGCGCTTGGCGATCACAAGCTGTTCTCTGGCCCGCTTCATGGCGTCCTGTTCGCTGGCGATCGTCGCCTCGATCTCGCGGTGGCGGGCGCGGGCTTCCGCAAGACCTGCTTCCGCCTCGACCAGAGCGCCCTCGAACTGAAAGCGGTCGATCCGGAGCAGCAAATCGCCTTTCGATACGACGCCGCCATCCTTGAGACCGGTGCCCATCTCGACAATCTCGCCAGCCGCTAGGGCGCGCAAATCGACACGCCGTCCGGCGATCGCGTGACCGTAAAGGCGAATCTGCGGCTGATAGTCGGAGACGCTTGCCGGCAGGGCGGCGACAGGCCAGATTTGCTCGCGCACCGGGCGTTGCGGCACCTCCGGTTTGGTTGCCTTCAACCCGGCATAGGATACGACGCTCAAAACCAGCACGAGAATCGGCGCGACGACCTTGGCGGCATAGCTGAAAATGCGTGAAGCGCGCGTGCTCGCGCGCACGTCCGCGGCCGGTTTTTCACGGCTTCTGCGCGTCTGCGCGCGCGCTGATGGTTTTCTGCTCATTTGCCCGGCCATCTGAACAATATGCGCCCGGCGACTACCAGGCCGGAACATGCATTATACATATGTCACATGATACGTGCGAAACGCCCATTTTCCGCCGCGAATATTCGCTCGCGGTTAAAAAAAAAGTGACGCGCCGCATCGCCCCTTGCTCTGCCGCAAACTTGTGACCATTCTGCAGCTCCGATTGAAGCTGGAGAGAAGCATTGAACGCCCGGTCCATGACTCCCAAGGAAATGCTGTCGCGGCTGGTTTCGTTCGACACCACCAGCGCCAAAACCAATATTCCGCTGATTGAATTCGTCGAGGATTATCTGCACGCGCACGGGATCAAGTCGCAGCGTGTAGCGGCCGAAGACGGCCTCAAGTCGAGCCTGTTCGCAACCATCGGCCCGGACGGAATGGCCGGCATCGGCCTGTCCGGCCATACCGACGTGGTTCCCGTCGAAGGACAAAACTGGTCCACCGACCCTTTCACGCTGACGCAAAAGGGCAGCAGATTATACGCACGCGGCTCCTGCGACATGAAAGGCTTCGTCGCCTGCATTCTGTCGCACGCGCCCGAATTCAAGAAGCGGGAGTTGAAGACGCCGATCCATCTGCTGCTCTCCTATGACGAGGAGGTCGGCTGTACCGGCGTGCGGCCAATGATCTCCGAGTTGGGGGAGAGGCTGCAGGCGCCTCGGCTCGTCATCGTCGGCGAGCCAACCTCGATGCAGGTGGTTGACGCGCACAAGTCCATTCACGGCTTCGAGACCGAGGTCACGGGCAAGGAATCCCATTCCGGCAAACCGCAGCTCGGCGTCAATGCGATTCATGCCGCGGGACGGCTGATCGCGGAACTTGCCCGGCTTGACGATGAGATGCGCGCGCGCGGCGACGGGCCCCGCTTCGACCCGCCCTACACCAATGTCGCGGCGGCCGTGATCGAAGGCGGCACCGCGCGCAACATCATTCCGAAAAATTGCCGATTCACCTGGATGTTCCGTTCGGTTCCCGCCACCGAGCCGCGCGAGATCATGGATCGCTTCACGAGGTTCGCTGAAGAGGAAGTACTGCCGGGACTGAAAGAGGGAAGCCCGGACGCTTCCATCGTCACAACGCAGACGAGCGGCGTGCCGCCGCTCGAGGCGCCGGAGGGTTCTCAAGCCGTGTCGCTCGCCCTCAAACTCGCCGGGCAGAACGAAACCCATGCCGTATCCTACGGAACCGAGGGCGGGCTGTTCGAAAATGCCGGTTTCTCTTCCGTCGTCATCGGCCCCGGCGACATCGCCCAGGCCCATGCGCCGGACGAATTCATCGAGGAGAGCGAGCTTGGGAAATGCTCAGCCTTTCTCGACCGGCTGGCGGATTATGCGGAAGCTGGATAGGCCTGCCGGGAGGGTCCTGTCCGCTTGCGCGGTCATATCCGCATTCACCTGACGCCAGGCGGCGGAGCCCGCTCACTGGCTGTTCGCAATTTTGCCGGCAGCAGGCGCCCGGCCGCCATGTATGGTTAAAGCTCCGGTAACAGTTCAGGGAGATTATCAAAAAAAATCCGCCTTCGACGGTAGCTTGTGGTTTTGGGTATGGATATTAGCGCCACTGCGTCATCATTGTTTGGATCGGCATCCGCGGATTCGATTTTCGCGGCGACCAAATCAGCGACCGGCACTTCCGATCAACAGTCGGCCCGGGCTATCATTACCGCCCATAACAGATCGATTAACCGAATTCGCGGCTACAAGCTTGCGCTGACGCCGACCGATAAACAAAAACTCGTCGAGCTTAAGGAAAAAATCCAAACCATCGAGACCAAGGCTGGCGCCGGCACGGTCCGGCAGGACGAACTTGATGACCGGCTTGAAATGCTCAATGAGGCGGATCGGATAATCGGCAAGCCGATCGTTGACGTGGAGGCCGATCTGCAGCTTGCACAATTCAATAATCTGAGGCTGGCGTTGCTGGAGCCGAAACTGGACAGCGCCACCGCCAAACGCGTTGCGTTTCTCGAACGGTTTCGCGACTCGACAGAAGATCAAATCAATGAAAATCCCGACCGGCATTCCCTGCAGCTCAAATTGCAGTCCATCGTACGGCAGATCGGCGTACTAAAGCCGCTACGCTCGACCTCGCAGCTCTCAAAAGCCGAACGCAAGACCTATGATGCAATCGTCACGCTGATTAACGATCATGCCGGCGTCAAGATCGAGCTCACAAGTCAGGAGTCAAACAGGGTCGCCGCGCTTCAGAGCTCGATTGCGCAATTTCAGGGTTCATTGGGGCCAGACCCCAGTCAGCAGCCAACGCCGCAGGCGGTCGCACGGGCCTATACATCCTTGTCCCGGCGTTGATCCTCGACAGGCCGGCCGGCTTTCAGACAGATTGCCGGCTGGACACCTATTCCAAAACCGGTCTCCTCACATATATTCCGCTGAGGCGAAGCGGTATTGCCGGTTGCAGAATTCACAGGTGACGCGGATCTCGCCTTCCTCGACCATGTCTTCGAGATCGGATGGCGCAAAACGCGCCAGCATTTCCTGGACCCGTTCGCGCGAGCAGCGGCATTCAAAGGTTAGCGCGCTTGGTCTGAAGGCGCGCACCGCCTCTTCATGAAACAGCCTGTAAAGGAGCCGTTCGGGCGCCAGCATCGGATCGACCA
>JAJFHO010000198.1 GCA_021775575.1 Hyphomicrobiales bacterium | reverse complement strand
CGTGGGTATTATCCCGGGCACTTTCGCATTTTCCTTTGCCGGCGTCGGCCTCGACAGTGTGATCGAGGCGCAGCGTAAGGCATTCGAGGCTTGCAAAGCGGCCAATCCGCAAGACAGTGGGGAAATTTGTCAGTTTACGCTCGACCCTGGCGCGATCCTCACCAATGAGCTGCTGATCGCATTTGCGGCACTCGGCTGCGTGGCTCTTATTCCTGTCATAATGAAGAAATTCAGAAAATAACCGTAGGGCGTCCAAAACCGGACCGTTTCTCATCAGGAGATTGTTAATGGCAGAAGACCTCAAGCCCGACTTGTGCGTTATTGGCGCGGGGTCCGGTGGCTTGTCCGTCGCCGCGGCGGCCGCTCAACTTGGCGTCCCTGTGGTGCTGATCGAAAAGGGCAAGATGGGCGGCGACTGCCTGAATTATGGATGCGTTCCCTCGAAGGCCATGATTGCCGCGGGCAAGCGCGCGCAGGCCATGCGCCATCCGGACCTCTTCGGCATTGCCGGCGTCGAGCCCAAAATCGATCCGGGCAAGGTCCATCGCCATGTCCACCATGTTATCGGCGCCATCGCGCCCAACGATTCGGTGGAGCGCTTCACCGGCATGGGCGTGAAGGTCATCGAGGCGGCCGGCAAATTCGTTGACGCCCGCACCGTCGAGGCGGGCGGACATCTGATCCGCGCGCGCCGTTTCGTCGTCTCGACGGGGTCATCGCCCGCCGCGCCGCCGATACCCGGTATCGACAAAGTGCCCTATTTCACCAATGAAACCATTTTCGACAACGCCAGAACGCTGCCGCATCTGCTGATCATTGGCGGCGGCCCGATCGGCATGGAGCTGGCGCAGGCGCATCGGCGGCTGGGCAGCGAAGTGACCGTGCTGGAAGCCTTCACGCCGCTCGGCAAGGACGATCCGGAATTGACGGCTGTCGTCCTGAAGCGGCTTGAGGAGGAGGGGATCAATATCCTGTCCGGTATCCGGGTGGAAAATCTGGAACGCGGCAAGACGGGCGTGCTCGCCAACCTGATCGTGGACGATCAACCGAAACAGGTCGAAGGCAGCCATCTTCTGGTTGCGGCGGGCCGATCGGCCAATGTCGATGGGCTCGATCTGGAAAAGGCCGGCATCGATTATGACAAGCGCGGCATCAAGGTGAACGCCAGGCTCAAGACCAGCAACGCCCGGGTCTACGCGATCGGCGATGTTGCCGGCGGGCTCCAGTTCACCCATATGGCGAACTATCATGCCGGTCTGGTCATCCGGAATGCGCTGTTCCGCATGCCGGTGCGGGTTTCCACATCGGCGATCCCCTGGGTCACCTATACCGACCCGGAACTGGCCCATGTCGGCCTGACCGAGGCCCAGGCGCGGGAGAGCCACAGCAAGGTGCAGGTGTTGCGCTGGCCCTACGCGGAGAATGACCGGGCGCAAGCGGAGCGCGCGACGGAAGGTTTTATCAAGGTCGTTACCGGAAAGAAGGGCCGGATTCTGGGTGCCACCATCGTCGGAGAACATGCTGGTGAGCTGATCCAGACATGGGTTTTGGCGATAACCAAAAAAATGAAAATCAGCGATATAACGTCGATTGTCGTCGCCTACCCGACGCTGGCCGAGATAAACAAACGTGTGGCCTATACCTATTATCTGCCCAGTTTGACAAATCCATGGATAGGGCGCGTTATAAAATTCTTGCGGAAATTCGGATAAGTATTGGGCCAGGGAGCAGCTGGTTTAATGAAACTTCAAGACCCGAAAACAGACGCCGACGGCGCCGGTACGCCCGAAGCGGCCCCCGGCCGCGATGGCGCTTCGTCGGGACCGCACAGAGGGCTCGGGCTTTCCAGCAAACTGCTGTTGCTGACTATCGGCTTCGTTATGATCGCCGAAATCCTCGTCTTCGTGCCGTCCGTTTCCAACTTCCGCAAGAACTGGCTTATGGAGCGATTGGCGGCGGCGCAGATCGCGGCCGTCGCGGTCGATGCCGTTCACTCTCATGAACTGACGATCAGCGCCCGCGACGCATTGCTGCACAGTGCCCAGGTTCGCGCTGTTGCTTTCCGGCACGAAGGGGCCCGGCGGCTGGTGTTGCGCTCCGACATGCCGGCCACGATCGACGGGCATTATGATCTTCTCAAGGCCGGCGCCACCGGAATGATCCGTGACGCGCTTGCGGTCTATCTGGCCCCGTCGGGCAGATTTATTCGCGTGGTGGGGCAGCCGGGCTTTGGGCCCGGGCAATTCATCGAGATCGTCATCAGCGAGGACCCGCTGAAGGCGGCGATGATCCGCTTCGGGCTGAATATCCTGGCGCTGTCGATTATCATTTCGGTGATTACCGCCGCGCTTGTTTATCTGGCGATCAACGCCCTGCTGGTCCGCCCGATGACCCGGCTGACGGAGAATATGGTCAGGTTCGGTCAGGATCCGGAGGATTCAAGCCGGCAGATAATCCCTGGAACGCGGCGCGACGAGATCGGGACCGCCGAGCGCGAACTGGCCCATATGCAGGGCGAGCTTTCCGAGACGCTGCATCAGAAAAGCCGGCTGGCGGCGCTCGGACTGGCCGTCTCCAAAATCAACCACGATTTGCGCAATATGCTGGCCAACGCGCAGCTGATTTCCGACCGGCTGGGCGGGGTTCAAGATCCGACTGTCCAGAGATTTGCGCCGAAGCTGATTGCGTCACTCGACCGTGCGATCAACCTGTGCACCGAAACGCTAAAATTCGGCCGGGCCAAGGAGGCGCCCCCGCAACGGACCGCTTTCGCGCTGAAACCGCTTGTCGAGGAAGTCGGGGACAGCCTGGGATTGCCCGGCGGCGGGGGAATCGGGTGGCGCGTCGATATTGACGACGCGCTTCTGGTCGATGCCGACCATGGTCAGCTCTACAGGATATTCGCCAATCTGGTCCGCAATTCCCGCCAGGCGCTGGAGCAGCTGCCGGGTGGCGCGGCAGGGGAGGTCGTGATTGCCGCGGCCCGTGAGGGCACGGTCGTCACGGCCGAGGACATCCCCGTGCGCAAGGTCGAGCTCCTCGTCGACTCGCTCGTGCTACCGCAACAGCTTCGGCTCCCGGTCTCCGCCGACGGCTCGTTCTCGGTCCAAGGCCTCGCGCCCGGCCGCTTCACGCTCCGCGCATGGGGCGACGGGATCCCGCTCCAGCTCTTCGCGGGCGGCAAGCTCGCGGCGGGAGAGGACAAGGACCTCGGCCAGCTGCGCCTCGAGCCCACCGGCGCGATCGAGCTCGTCGTGCGACGTCCCGACGGCAGCGCACCCGAGACGATGCAGATCAAGATGCTGGTCGAGAGCTCGAAGCCGCTCTTCGCATCGACCGAGAACCCGCTGCTCGGCTTCACCTTCGGGGAGGAAGGAAAGGCGCGCTTCGGCCCCCTCCCCCGCGGCCGCTACGGCTTGCGCGCCCGCACGCAAGAGGGCGAGTTCACCGCCCTGAAGCACGTCGCGCTGCGCCCGGGCCAGATCAAGCGCATCGAGCTCGAGCTCCAACCTGCCGCCCCGCGCGAGTTCATCTTCCACTGCCCGGCGCGCCCCAAGCACCGCGGCTACCTCGTCGTCTCGGTCCGCAACGAAGGCGGCGAGCAGATCGACCAACGCCTG
Organism: Hyphomicrobiales bacterium; assembly: GCA_021775575.1. Taxonomy (GTDB): domain Bacteria; phylum Pseudomonadota; class Alphaproteobacteria; order Rhizobiales; family Methyloligellaceae; genus JAJFHO01. The sequence goes on along the minus strand of JAJFHO010000198.1, from coordinate 695 downwards.
CTCTACTACATGGGCAACTCGGACAAGTCGACGCGTATGGCGTTCAACCTGCCGGAAGGTAGCTACGGGATCGAGGCTCGCATCGACGGCCAGCAGCTGGCGAAGTTCGAGTTCGAGCACGTGCTCGAGACGGGCGAGCCGATCGAGATCGATTTGCGGTAGCTGTTCGACACGCTCACGATCCGGAAGAAGTAGCGGTCCGCCAACCCACCTTGACGCTTATCGGACCTCCTTGTAGCCTTCAATAAGGGTACGTCGCGCGCTCGCTCGAGGGATCCCGTGGAGAGAATCAACGTGTCCTCACAGAGCCGAGCTCGCTTGCTCATCGGCCGCTAATCGTGTCCTGGTCGAGACGGACCATGCGCCGCCACGGGCGAGTGCTCGGACACCCGCGCGCCTTCGCGACCCTTCTGATCCTGGGCGTCGTGATGATGCTGCCCGCGCTGTGGGCCACGTGGTTCTCAGACGACTATCCCGAACGCTACTACGGCGAAGGCAGCGACCCTTACTCCATCAGCGTTGCGACCGACCCGTTCGACCTCTGGCGCTACTTCGATGGAGATCCCGAGCGGACGATCGAGGCGCTCGACCTCGGCATCCACCCTTGGTGGACCTACGACGGTCTGAAGTTCTCGCTCTGGCGCCCCTTGTCGGCGGCTACGTTCCTGTTCGACGTCCATGTCCTTGGGGACAAC
>JAJFHO010000197.1 GCA_021775575.1 Hyphomicrobiales bacterium | reverse complement strand
CGTTATCGGCGAAGGCGAGCGCGACGAAGCGCCGATGCTCTTTATCGGTGAAGAGGTCGGCACGGGCGACGGCCCGGACGTCGATATCGCCGTCGATCCGCTCGAAGGCACGACGATCTGCGCAAAGGCGCTGCCGGACTCGCTTGCGGTATTGGCGATCGCGGAGCGCGGGACGCTTCTGCATTCACCCGATATTTATATGGACAAAATTGCCATAGGCCCCGGTTTCGAACCGGGCCTCGTCGATCTTGATGCGTCACCGGCCGATAATATCAAGGCGGTTGCGCAAGCGAAGGGTGTCCCGGTTTCGGGGATAACCGCGTGTATCCTCGACCGTCCGCGGCATGCCAAACTGATTGAGAGCGTAAGAAACTCCGGCGCCGCGATCCGCCTGATCGGTGACGGTGATATCGCCGGTGTAATTCACACGACCAATCCGGCCGAGACCGGGATCGACATCTATTTCGGCATTGGCGGCGCCCCGGAAGGCGTTCTGGCCGCGGCTGCTTTGCGTTGTATCGGCGGCCAGATGGAGACGCGGCTATATCCGATGAACGACGACCACCGCGCCAGTGTCGCGGCCATCGGTATCGAAGACATCGACCGGAAATATTCAATGCAGGAACTTGCCTCGGGCGATGTTTTGTTCGCGGCGACCGGGGTCACCGACGGTTCGATGCTGGACGGCGTCAAGTTCGGTGCGGATGTTACCAGTACGCAAACCGTCATCATGCGCGCCAAGACGCGAACCGTACGCTGGATTCGGACCGAGCATAGGGGGATGGCCAAGTTCGAATAAGCCCGCGAGACCGGCGGCAGTTCCGAATCGGCCTATGAGATGACGCTTCGGAACCTCAGCTCATGAAAGCGTCCGCCCAGAAAATACCCGCCGGCACTCCGGAACAGCCGCCCTTTCTCGGTGTCAGCTGCTCCGCGCGCGGTATGCGCTGGGTAGACCGGCTTGACCAGACGCGCGCAAACGTCGCCGAGACGATTGCACAGCGCCACTCTCTGCCAGGCCTTCTTGCCCGCGTGCTGGCCGCGCGCGGCGTCGGGCCTGACGCCGTCAGCGACTTTCTCGATCCGACCTTGAAACGTCTTATGCCCGATCCATCGACGCTTCAGGACATGGATGCGGGCGCCGACCGGCTTGCCGGCGCCATCAGGGATCGCGAAAAGATCGCGATCTTCGGTGACTATGATGTCGACGGAGCGGCCAGCGCCGCGCTCGTTGCGCGGTTTTTGAGATCGCACGGCAATGAGCCGGAGATATATATTCCAGACCGGATTACGGAAGGATACGGACCGAACAAGGAAGCCTTTAACTCGCTCGTCGAAGCCGGCGCACGGGTTATCGTCGCGGTCGACTGCGGAACGGCGTCGGCTGAGCCTATAGCGCATGCGCGAAAACTGGGCGCCGACGTGATCGTCATCGACCATCATCTGGCCGGCGAACATCTGCCCGGGGCATCGGCGCTTATCAATCCCAACCGTCTTGACGATGTCAGCGGGCAGGGCGACCTGGCCGCCGCCGGGGTGACGTTTTTGTTTCTGGTCGCCGTGGCGCGTTCCCTGCGGCAAGCCGGCTGGTATGACAAGGGCGGCGGCGAATGCGATCTTCTGCAATGGCTCGACCTGGTTGCGCTCGCTACCGTCTGCGACGTCGTCCCGTTAAAGGGCCTGAACCGCGCGTTCGTCGCCAAAGGCCTGCAGGTGCTTCGGCAACGGCGCAATACAGGGCTGCGCGCGTTGGCCGACTCAGCCCGGCTGTCCGCCGAGCCGTCATCCTATCATCTGGGTTTCGTGCTGGGTCCGCGCATCAACGCGGGCGGGCGCATTGGCGATTCCGGGCTCGGCGCTCGCCTGCTTACAACCAACGACGATCTGGAGGCCGCTGGAATTGCGGCAACCCTGGAGCGTCTGAACGCTGAACGCAAAGCATTGGAAAGCGCAATGTGCGAGGAGGGGTTTGCACAAGCGGATCATATTCTTGCAGACCGGCCCGAGGCGGCTGTGATCGTCGTGCATGGCGAAGGCTGGCACCGCGGCATCGTCGGTCTTGTGGCGTCGCGGCTTACCGAGCGTTTTTCGCGGCCATCGATCGCGGTCGCCTGGGACGGCGCCGGTGCAGGCGCCGGATCGGCACGCTCCATTCCCGGTGTCGATATAGGCTCCGCCATATCGGCTGCCTGCGCGAAAGGGTTGCTGATCAAGGGCGGCGGTCATGCAATGGCCGCCGGACTGACGATCGGGCGCGATAAACTTGGAGCGTTTTCGGATTATCTGGAGGCGTGCGCCGGGGACTCTCTCGTCCATGCGGGCGTGGCAAGCGTGTTGAAGATTGACGCAGCCTTGATGCCATCGGGGGCGAATGAGGATCTTATGGCGCTTCTCGATCAGGCGGGTCCCTATGGCAGCGGCAATCCGCAGCCCCGCTTCGCTTTCGCCGCTCATCGCCGCCGCTTTGCAAAGGTCGTTGGGGAATCTCACATCCGCTGCAGCCTTTCCGCATCCGATGGCAGTCATATCGATGCGATTGCGTTCAGATCGGCGAATACGCCGCTCGGCGCGGCGCTTCTGGAGTCCGGCGGACTTCCGCTCCATGTCGCGGGCCATTTGAGGCGCAACCATTGGGGTGGAAGGGAATCGATCGAATTGCAGATAGAAGATGCCGCCGACCCGCAAAAAGGATAACGGGACGAGAGATATTTCCGGTGCACCGGAAGGTTGAAAGCAAACGCGAACCCTTCTATATCAGCGCGTGGCTGCGCCCCCTTCGTCTATCGGTTAGGACGCCAGGTTTTCAACCTGGAAAGAGGAGTTCGATTCTCCTAGGGGGTGCCATTCTTCCCGGCGTGCCATTTTCAGCGGTGTGTAAAAATTCGCCGCGGGCCGGTCGCTCCTACCATTTGCCGCTGTTTTCCATTGAAGCCCAGGGCTCTTTCTTTTCAAGTGACCCGCCCTTCTGAAGCAGTTCGATGGAAACATTGTCCGGGGAACGGATGAACGCCATCCGTCCATCGCGCGGCGGACGGTTTATGGTAACGCCGCCATCCATCAATTTCCGGCAGGTTTCATATATGTCGTCGACCTCATAGGCGAGGTGGCCGAAATTGCGGCCTTCACCATATTGTTCCGGATCCCAGTTATATGTCAGCTCGAGCAGAGCGTTCTCGTCGCCTCCCGCGCTGAGAAAAATAAGCGTAAAGCGTCCCGCTTCGTCTTCACGCCGCCTGACTTCCTGCAGGCCAAGCTTGCTGCAATAGAAGTCGAGGGATTTGTCGACATCGGAAATGCGGACCATTGTGTGAAGATACTTCATGCCTTTGTCCCGTTGAGCTTTGGCTTTGGTCTGGGGTCATTATTGCGGTTCGTTGGCTCCGCGCAATAGCATATGGCCGTCGCGGCCAACCGGAATAACCGAATCAATTGGGCCAATTACCGCAATTCGCCACTGATATTGGGGGAAAAAAGCTCTACTCCGTGGCTCTTTTGCAACATCTTGCCTCCTGTCGACATTGAATGCCGCTGATCAAATACTACTCAAAAAACAAGGATTGCCGTCATTTCCATCTGTAAATCATAGGCTTCGCTCATACAGCGGAAGCCACCAAATCCTGTGCGGACATGTGGAGAAAATCCCACACCGATATTTTGTACTGGCCTCTACCGGCTGCAATGCTATTTTCAAACAGAGGGATCGCTTCCCGTGGCTCAAGAGGGCACATTGAGCAAAGGGAGGCGTCAGCGAGTGCAGCGGGGGTTTGCGGCATGGGGGCCGAGGCCAAAGATACGCCACATATTGAGATTGACGACGTTGCAGCGCTCGAACAAGAGCTTGATAATGCTGCTGCCGTAGACGTCTTTCAAATCTCGGGCGCGATCAAATGGTTTGACGCATCGAAGGGTTATGGCTTTGTCGTTCCAGACAATGGCATGCCGGATATTCTTCTGCATGTGACCTGTTTGCGCCGTGACGGCTACCAGACGGCATATGAGGGCGCGCGGGTTGTTTGCGAGGTTTTGCGCCGGCCGAAGGGCCTGCAGGCTTTTCGCATTGTTACGATGGACGAGAGCACCGCGATCCATCCTTCACAATTGCCGCAGCGTACGCATGTTCAGGTGGTGCCCGAAAGCGAGTTTGAACCTGCGATCGTCAAGTGGTTCAATAGAATTCGAGGTTTCGGCTTTTTGACGCGCGGGGAAGGCACCGCTGACATATTCGTTCACATGGAGACGCTCCGCCGCTTCGGCTTTGCCGAGTTGCGCCCGGGGCAAGCGGTCCTGGTTCGCTACGGTCGCGGCCCCAAAGGGCTTATGGCCGCTGAACTCAAACCCGACACCAACCCGGATTCCCTTCCCATCGATCCAACCTTGCCTCAACAGCACTGACGCGTTCGCCCTGCATTTCGTTGGCGTGATGCCGTCGCACCCGAGCAATGCGGCACGTTGGGCAGTCATGCGAGCCATTGTGTGCCTGGTTCTGGCTTTCGTTGTCGCCACGACGGTGGCACCAGCCTCGGCGGAACAGCTGAAGCGGGAGAGCGCAACGATCGCAACCGCTGGCGGGAGCCACACATTCGACGTTGAAATTGCCGACCGGGCCGACACCCGGTCACAGGGCCTGATGTTCCGAAAACAGCTTGGCGCCCGCGAAGGCATGCTCTTCTTCTATGATCGGGAGCAGCAAATTTCGATGTGGATGCGCAACACCTATATCTCTCTCGACATGGTTTTCATCAAACAGGACGGGTCGGTGCATCGGATACAGGAGAATACCGAACCCTTCTCCGAAGAGGTAATCCTGTCGGGTGACGCTGTTCTTGCCGTATTGGAGGTCAAGGCGGGTACCGCCAAGGAGATTGGTTTGCGGCCGGGCGACACTGTCGACCATCCGCGCTTCAAAGCGGCAACGAACAACTAACGGTTTGCTGCCACCCTGCTTGCCGGCAAAAGGACAAGGGTGTATGGCAAACTTGAGTCCGGCACGCGGGCGATTGTCAATGTCGGGGCATGGCGCAGCCTGGTAGCGCACCTGCTTTGGGAGCAGGGGGTCGCAAGTTCGAATCTTGCTGCCCCGACCATTTTAACTATCGGGGCGAGCGGCCCTTCAAGAACGGTGACGGCAATGGCGGCACGGATTTTCAGACCAGCAAAAACGGCGATGCAATCGGGCCAGGCGAAGACGCAAAACTGGGTGCTTGAATTTGAACCCGAAGCACGCCGCGAGGTCGAACCATTGATGGGTTGGACAAGTTCACGCGATATGAAGTCGCAGATACGTATGACTTTTTCAACCAGGGACGGGGCAATTGCCTATGCAAAAAAGCATGGTATCGCTTTTCAGGTTATCGAGCCTCACCCGCGCAAACAGCGCCGAAGATCCTATGGCGACAATTTCAGTTTCGGCCGGGTCGGCACCTGGACGCACTAACTCAAGAAGGTCCGGCGCGTCTTTGCGCAATCATGGACCATTGCTGATTTCGATTGCGGATTGGCCCCGTAGCTCAGCTGGATAGAGCAAGTGCCTTCTAAGCACTAGGTCGCACGTTCGAGTCGTGCCGGGGTCGCCATCTTCGGGAACTATCTGACGGTTTCCGAAATTTTCTGTTAAGTCTCGGCCCATGTTTCAACCCGCGCTGGCCAGCCTTCCTGTCGCAGCAAATCTGGTGCTGTTCGCCGCCGCCGCCGCCGCCGTGTGGCTGGCCGGAACCCGGCTTTCGTTTTATGCCGACGCCATCGCCGATCGCTTGCGGATTGGCAAGGCGATCATGGGGTTGTTCTTTCTGGCTCTGGCAACCGAATTACCGGAAGTGGCGACCACGATTACCGCTGCGCTCGCCAATGATGCGGAATTGGTGCTGGGCAATATGTTTGGCGGCATCACGATGCAGACCGCCGTCCTGGCGGTCGCGGACGCCGCCGTTCCCGCGGCGACGCTGACTTTTTTTCCACGCAAACCCACCCATGCGCTGGAAGGGACATTGCTGATCTTGTTCCTTGCGATCCTGCTCGGCGTGGCGGCGCTGGGTGACGTTTCGATTGTGGGGAATATCGGCTTGGGATCCTTTGTGATGGCGATGGCTTACGCCGGTGCGATCGCTTTGTTGAGAAGCTATGACAATCAATCGGCATGGACTCCGGTGGAAGTGCCCGAAGAGGCGCGCATGCCGCTTGCGTCACGTACCGCGCGTGATCTTGACGCGCTGGATGTCAGCATTCTCATCCGCTTCGGCCTGGCTATGACCGCGATCATACTGGTCGCCGGTGTGGCGCTGGTTTCCCTGTCGCAAGTGTTGGCCGACCAGACCGGTCTTGGGCGCAGTTTTGTCGGCGTGACGCTGCTTGCCGCCTCGACATCGTTGCCGGAGCTTTCCACGACCATTGCTGCGGTGCGGCTGGGATCCTTCACGATGGCTATCTCGAATATTTTCGGAAGCAATCTGATCATGATCGCATTGCTGCTGCCGGCCGATATGCTCTATCGGCAAGGTGTGTTGCTGGACCAGATTGACGATACGGCAGCCTTCGCCCTGGTTTCCGGCATCGTCGTCACGGGTATTTTTGTCGCTGGACTTCTGCTGCGCCACAAACGGCGGTTTTTGGGTATGGGTGTCGATTCTGTCGCTGTTCTCGCGGTCTATCTGGCAACTCTGGCGGTTTTTTATCACCTCAAGTGAACGCGCATCGCCGGCGCCCGCCGTCAGCTGGCCCCGCGAAGCCTCTCCAAGCCCTTGTCGAGATCCTCTTTCAGGTCTTCGACATCCTCAAGTCCGATATGAAAACGGAGCGCCTGTCCGTCATTCCGCCAGGCCGTCGCGCTTCTGTATGACGACGGGTTGAAGGGGATAACGAGACTCTCGAAACTGCCCCAGGAGGCGCCCATGCCGAACAATTCGAGATCATCGAGCATCGCGGCGAGCGCGCTCCGCTCCACCGGTTTCAGGATCACGGAAAACAATCCCGAGGCGCCGCGAAAATCGCGTTCCCACAATGCGTAACCAGGGTCACTCTCCAGCGCCGGATGGAGGACCCGGATAACTTCATCGCGATCCTGCAGCCAGTGCGCCATTTCAATCGCTGCCTGGTGATGTTGCTCCAGCCGGATGGCAAGGGTTCTCAATCCGCGAAGCGACAGGAACACATCCTCCGGGCTTGGACAGACGCCGATGTCGCCATGCACGCCTTTCAGTGCGTCCGCGGTCTTTGCGTTGGCAGTCACCGTGCCAAGATTTACGTCGGCGTGACCGCCAAAATATTTGGTTCCGGCATGAAGCACCAAATCCGCGCCGAGGGCGAGCGGGTTGCAATAGAGCGGCGTCGCCCAGGTATTGTCGGCGACGACGAAAATGCCGCGCGCGCGGGCGGCTTCGCAAATGGCGGGAATGTCCTGAATCTCGAATGTTTGCGATCCGGGAGATTCGACATAGATCAGCCGCGTATTGTCCCTGATAAGATCGCCGATTCCGGCCCCGATGAGCGGATCGTAAAACTCGGTCTCGACGCCGATCCGTTTCAAAAGCCGATTGCAGATGCGGCGCGTTGGCTGATAGGCGCTGTCGGTTACGAGTATATGGTCGCCCGCCTCGACCAGCGCCAGCAAGGCGCAGGCGATCGCGTTCAGGCCCGACGGGGTCAAAACCGTGAGTTCTCCGCCTTCAAGTTCGCTGATCGAATCTTCGAGCGCGCGTATGGTCGGCGTGCCGCGGCGGCCATAAGTGTAGGGCTGGCTTTTTGTGTCATAAGCTTCGACAGTCGGATACAGGATTGTCGATCCACGGTAAATCGGCGTGTTGATAAACCCATAATTCTGGCCCGGGTCGCGGCCCATATGTGCGAGCCTTGTTTTGATACGCTTGTTTCCGGGCGGGGAGGAACTGGATTTCGACATCTGCCTGTCCTATTCATTGGCTGGATGAGCGGGTTTGACGCGTCGTGATGCCTCCGTCAACCCCTTGACCCGGAGCCGGAAATTGCTCGACAGTGGAATCTGACTCCGGCTAGGTTCCGCCTTCCAATTGTCAGAGTCCTTCAAATGACGGGTCGCTGCCGATAGAAGATCCAGGCCGTTGTGTATTTGGTGTATTCTGTTGCGCGAGGATGAGTTTTTGATGTCAATGAGTCCGAGGGCGCTGATCGCGGGAGCCGTTCTTTTCCTTTCAACGGTCTCCGCCGTTGCCGGGACCCTCGATGAGGTGAAGGCGCGCGGCCACCTTGAGTGTGGCGTCAGCGTCGGCATGCCCGGATTTTCAGATCAGGTGGGCGGCGACTGGACCGGATTGAATGTTGATATTTGCCGCGCGCTGTCGGCGGCGATATTCGGCGACCCCGGCAAGGTCAAATATACGGCAGTTCCCAAAGACAGGCCGCTTGACCAGCTCCGCTTTGGCACCCTCGATGTGCAGCTGCTGCGGTCTGGCCGGACAATGCGGCGCGAGATGACTTACGGAATACGTTTTGCCGCAACTACCTTTTTCGACGGGCAAGGCTTCATGGTGCGCAAGGCGCTCGGCATTGCAAGCGCATTGGAGCTTTCCGGGGCGACCATCTGCCTGCATGCCGGAACAATGGAAGAGCAGAATATCAGGGCTTTTTTTGAGTCGAAGAAATTGCCTTTCGAAGCGGTGCTGATTGACAAGAAAGAGCAGGATCACCAAGCCTATGCGGCCAAAAGATGCGGCGTCTATTCGGCCCTTGTCTCAAGACTTTACGCAGCCAGGCTCCAATTGCCGAAGCCGGAAGATCACATGGTCTTGCCGGAGATCATTTCAAAGGAATCCGTCGGCGCCTATGTCAGGCAGGGCGACCGTCAGTGGTCCGACCTTGTTAAATGGACTGTCTTCGCCCTGATAAACGCCGAGGAACTCGGCATCACTTCCGCCAATGCCGATGATCTGAAATCGACGGGCAACCCGGCCGTCCGCCGGATGCTGGGGCTGGACGGTAACTATGGTAAAGGTCTTGGCCTTGAAGCGGAGTGGGCCTATCGGGTTATCAGCAAGGTTGGCAACTACGCCGAAATCTTCGATCGGAATGTCGGTGCTGGCAGCGCGTTCAAGATGGAACGTGGCATAAATGCTCTCTGGAACAGGGGCGGGATCCTCTATGCGCCGCCGATCCGTTGATTCCCGTGCGCCGGATTTTGCGGGCATTGGCGTCATAATTTTGATTCAGGTCTTGAGTGCGGTGGAAAAAAGCCGTTCTATCTAGCAATCCGTTAGTGGGGGGAATATGGCTGCACAGGCGCGCTCGGCAAAAACGAGCAACACAAGGTCCAAAGCAAACGGACCTGCCAAGTCGCAAAACAAGATGACAATCAGCGACGAGGTCGCGATTGAAATCACCGATATGCATAAATGGTATGGCGACTTCCATGTCCTCAAGGATATCAATCTGAAGGTCATGAAAGGAGAGCGGATCGTGATTTGCGGGCCATCGGGGTCCGGCAAATCGACCCTGATCCGATGCATCAACAGGCTGGAGGTGCACCAGCGCGGCCAGATTGTCGTCGACGAAATCGAACTCACCGACGATTTGAAGAAGATCGATGAAATCCGCCGCGAAGTCGGCATGGTCTTCCAGCATTTCAATCTGTTCCCGCATCTGACAATTCTCGAAAACTGCACGCTCGGTCCGATTTGGGTGCGCAACATGCCGAAGGCTCAGGCGGAAGAGGTGGCGATGAAATATCTCGAACGCGTGCGCATACCCGAGCAGGCGGATAAATTTCCGGGCCAGCTTTCGGGCGGCCAGCAGCAGCGCGTGGCGATCGCCCGGTCCTTGTGCATGAGCCCGAAGATAATGCTGTTCGACGAGCCGACGTCGGCGCTTGACCCGGAGATGATCAAGGAAGTGCTTGAAGTGATGGTCGATCTCGCCAAGGAAGGCATGACCATGCTGGTGGTAACGCATGAGATGGGATTCGCCCGGGAGGTCGCCAACCGGGTGATCTTTATGGATGAAGGCGAGATCATTGAGCAGGACGAGCCCAACAAATTCTTCTCCAATCCGCGACACGAACGCACCAAGCTGTTCCTGAGCCAGATTCTGCACTAGGCGGCATGGCCCCGAGCGTCTTGGCTGCCGTGCCAGGTGGGGAGGGCGTGCCGGGTCAGGGCGTGCCGGTTTCGATGGGCAATGTGTCGTCGGCGCCCCATTCGCTCCACGACCCGTCGTAAACAGCCGTGTCGCGATGGCCGATAATGGCGAGTGCGAAAGACAGGATGCTGGCGGTCACGCCCGATCCGCAGGTCGTGGCGACAGGCCTGTCGAGGGCAATGCCGGCTCCGTCGAAGATGGCCTTGAGTTGAGCCGCCGTCTTTAGAGTGCCATCCTCGTTCAGCAGTGCATCGTAGGGCATGTTGAGAGAATTGGGAATGCGCCCGGAGCGCAGCCCCGGCCTGGGTTCGGGCGCTTCGCCGGCGAAGCGCGCGGCGGAGCGCGCATCAATGATCTGTTCGGTTCCTGTCTTGCTGGCGGCAAGAATATCGTCGGAGTCACGCACCAGCCCGGCATTGCGCCGAGCGGTGAAATGGCGCTCGCCGCGTGGTTCGGGAGGACCCGACTCGACCGGGTATCCTTCGGCTGTCCATTTTGGCAGGCCGCCATTCAATATGGCGACATCCGCGACGCCCATCACGCGATATGTCCACCAGACCCGAGCCGCGGAGAACATGCCATAGGAATCGTAAACGACGATGCGCATCCCGTCGCCAATCCCCATCTTGCGCATGGTCGATGAGAATTTCTCCGGGCTTGGCAGCATATGAGGCAGGTCCGAGCCGGTATCGGAGATTGCATCGATATCGAAAAATAATGCGCCTGGAATATGCTCGGCGAGAAATTCGTCATAGCCCTTGCGCTCTAAGTTCGGCAGGTGCCAGGAACCGTCGATCACAACGAGATCGGGTGCGGTCAGATGTTCGGCGAGCCAGTCCGTTTCAACCAGCCATTTGCCGGAATAGTCAGCCATTCATTTCCCCCAGTGTCTGTTTTGTGCATTACAGGAGGGCAATCCGGACCCGCCGGTTTTGCGCTCCTTTTTTCTCAATCTTGCTGATCGCAGCCTTACCGATTTCCGCCGTGCTCGCAACATGCGTGCCGCCGCAGGGCTGAAGGTCTATACCCTCGATCTCGACGAGGCGAACGCGCCCCGACCCGCGCGGCGGTTGAACGGCCATGGTGCGCACCAGCTCCGGCTGCGCGTCAAGTTCCGTGTCAGTGACCCAGCGCGCGCCGATTGAGGCGTCCCGCCCGATCAGCGCGCTGAGTTCCTCGCTCAGCGCTTCCTTGTCGAGGCCTGCCTCGGGAATATCGAAATCCAGCCGCCCCTGGCCTTCGCCGATAGAACCGCCGGTAACCGGATAGGGCAATAGCGCGCATAATAGATGAAGACAGCTGTGAACGCGCATGTGAAGGTGCCGGCGTTCCCAGTCTATTTCGCATGAAACTTCCTGTTCAGCTTCCACGTCCGCGGGTTCAGCCGGCACATGGACGATTGCGCCGGCGTCGCGGTCATGAATCGTCGTGGCGATCTTGATATCGGAGCCGTCGGCGAGAGTCAGCGAGCCGCTATCGCCCGGCTGGCCGCCCCCCGTCGGATAGAACACGGTCCTGTCGACGATAATCCCGCCCCGCTCATTCACAGCCAGAATGCGGGCCTCGCATCGCCGCGCATAAGCGTCATCGCGGAAAAGTTCTTCGGTCCCTGCCATCGTTGAATAACTCCCGATTGCCAATTCCGGTCACTCGATTACGTCGGGCATTTCCGGTGTCTCGGCTGCCAGCCAGGAGGGAACCTGAAAACCCTTTTCTTTCAGGAAAACGGGATTGTACAGCTTGCTCTGGTAACGGGTGCCATGGTCGCACAGGATGGTGACAATGGTATGTCCGGGGCCCATATCCTTCGCCAGACGGATCGCGCCCGCGACATTGATCCCGCTTGAACCGCCGAGCAGCAGGCCTTCATGTTCCGCCAGGTCGAAGAGAACCGGCACCGCCTCGTCGTCGGGAATAATGTAGGGGTGCTCGGCCTTCACATCCTCGACGATGCAGGTCGAGCGGCCGAGACCGATCCCTTCCGAGACCGATCCGCCCTCCGATGATTTTGCTTCTCCGGTTGAAAAGAAAGAATACATGGCCGCGCCGCGCGGATCGGCGCAACCGATCACGATATCCTGCTTCTTCTCGCGCAGGAATGTCGATGCTCCCGCCAGCGTGCCGCCCGTACCGACCGCGCATATGAAACCGTCGACCTTGCCGTCCGTCTGCGCCCAGATCTCCGGTCCCGTGGACACATAATGCGCCTTGCGGTTGTCCATATTGTTCCACTGGTCGGCGAACAGCACCCCGTTCGGCTCTGTCTCGGCGAGCTTTTCCGCCAGGCGTCGCGCAATATGCTGATAATTGTTCGGGTTGCTGAAGGGCAGGGCGGGGACTTCGAACAGCGTCGCGCCGGCAAGACGCAGCGTGTCTTTCTTCTCTTGGCTCTGCGTATCGGGCATAACGATCCAGCAGCGGTAACCCTTGGCACGAGCGACCAGGGCGAGGCCGATACCGGTATTTCCCGCAGTGCCTTCCACGATCAGGCCGCCTGGCTTGAGATCACCGCGCCCTTCGGCTTCCAGGATCATCTGCCGCGCGGGGCGGTCCTTGACCGACTGGCCGGGATTCATGAATTCGGCCTTACCGAGGATCGTGCAGCCGGTTTCTTCCGACAATTTGCGCAATTTGATCAGCGGCGTGTTGCCGATCGCATCGAAAACGGTGTCTTTGATGTCCAAAGGATTTGCCTTTTTGAATTTTCGGTTTCTGTCGCGACTGATGATGCCGAAACTACAAATGACGGCGGCCGACTGCAACTGGAAGTCAGAGCGGGAGGGTTACGTCACTTCAAACCAGGTTGCCATGCCACCGGCCTGATGCTCGAGCATATGGCAGTGAATCATCCATTTCCCAGGATTATCGGCGACGAACCCGATCTTTCGCGTTTCCTGAGGTTCGATCAACAGCGTGTCGCGCCAGGGCCCGTCCGTCTCGCGGAAATGGTGACCATGAAAATGCATCGCGTGCGGCCAGCGCGTGTCATTCACCATCCGGACCGCGACGCTCTCGCCCCGGCGCGCGGTGAACAGAGGTTTTGCGCCCATGCCGGCAATGCCGTTAAAGGCCCAGACCATGCCATGGCGCCGGACGAGTTCCCTGATTTCATAGTCCGTGCCCTTGTAGCTGGCTTTTTCCATCCGCCCCATGGCGCCTCCGCTCATGACCAGATCAACGGATTTTGAATGTGCTTCGGCGGGCGCGGGCAAGCTGTTTTCCGGAAGCGTCAGGGGCGTGCCGCGCAGCGCGCGGGTTGTCTTGGGATCGTAAACAAATTCGCCGGCCACGAGCCGGCTTTGCGAAACCTCGGTGATGGCATGGGTCGAACCGGGCGGGCCTGTCATGTCGATTGCCAGATCGATCCGTTGCGCCGGTGCGATTCTCACGGTTTCATTGTTCAGCACATTGGGCGCCACCGGCTGACCATCCAGGGCGATCACAAGCGGCTTGAGCTGTTCGAAGCGGAATTCGAGGATTCTGGCATTGCAGCTGTTGATAAGCCGCAGCCTGATTCTCTCGCCCGACACGACAGGAAATATTCCGCGCGGTTTGCCGTTCAGCGTCAGGATATTCCCCAGCCGACCGGCGTGGGCGCGATCCCGGATCGAGCCTAAACTCGCCTCATGGATCTGACCGTCATCGCCAAGAAACCAGTCGTCGGCGATGACGATAATATCCTGATCCACGGCGGGCGGGTCGGGCTCATCGACAATCAAGGCGCCATAGAGCCCGCGGGCCAGCTGCTCCCAGGAGCGATTATGCGGGTGATACCAGAATGTGCCCGCGTCCGGCGCGGAGAATCGATAGTCGAATGTTTCACCTGGCGGTACGGCGTCCTGCGTGAGCCCGGCAACGCCGTCCATTACATTGTCGATGCGGATGCCGTGCCAGTGGATGGTAGTCGGTTGTGGGAGCTCGTTTTTGAGCCGCACCCACAATTCCTGTCCCTGTTTGAAGCGTAGCAGGGGGCCAGGTGCTGTGCCCCTATAGCCCCAGATGGGCGTATGTTTGTCGGCGGTTTCGAGCAGCCTCGCGCTTCCTTGCCGCGCTGTCAGCAGGATTGGTTTTTTCCCAGGCCCAGTTGCACCACGGGCGATGCGCGGCAAAGCAAAGCCGGCGGCAAGCGCACCGGCACCGGTTATGAAAGCGCGGCGGTTGGTCGGAATTCGGATCATGAGGCTGCCCGGTACTATTCCACTCTCGATCAATCACGTCCACTGGCATCGCCTGTGGCGGGACGGGCGTCGACTCCATAATTCAACTGGCTGGCATCAAAATTGCCACCAGATCACAGTCACTCAATACAGCTGATAATACTGACTTAAAACAAGACGAATGAGGTAAAAGTGGTACATTTTACGTTTATTGTTGGAACAATCTGGTTGATGTCGTCCGTCTGGTTGAGTTTCGGGATGCTTGAGGTCGTTATCTGGGCTGGTCTGCTGCCGGCGGTATACTTCGTATGTCTGGTCGTTCTGTCGCTGTCCGATCCATACTTTGACGAGGGCTGATATCCTGTGTCTCGGCATGTTCCGGTCAGGGCGAGCTCCGGATTGACAGAGTGTTGCGCGAAGCCTCTAGCGGCGACTGAATCCCTTGTGATATAGGATGCGCTTCCGGCGGTGGCCGGTTGGGACGCCGGTCCTTGAATGCGGGCGTGGTGGAATTGGTAGACACGCCAGATTTAGGATCTGGTGGCTTTGGCCGTGGGGGTTCAAGTCCCTCCGCCCGCACCAGGGGCAACCGAGCGAAAAACGCGGTATCCGAACACATCATTTAGTGGGTTTAAATTCAGGAAATTATGGAAGTAACCGAAAGCACATCAGACGGCCTGAAGCGCGAGCTCAAGGTCGTCATTGGCGCGCAGGAGCTGAACAAGCGTCTTGCCGATCGTCTGGACGAGATCAAGGGAAATGTCCAGTTGCCCGGATTCCGGCCCGGCAAGGTGCCCGTCAACCATCTGCGCAAGATTTATGGCAAGTCGATCATGGCCGAAGTCGTTCAGCAGACGGTTACGGAAACCAGTCAAAAAGCCGTTGCCGACCGCGAGGAGCGTCCGGCCGTGCAGCCCGACATTTCGATGACCGAGGATGAAAAGGAAATCGAGAAGGTCATCAGCGGCGAGGCCGATCTCGCTTACACCTTGTCTTTCGAGGTGCTGCCCAAGATCAAGATAACCGATCTCGCCAAACTGAAAGTGGAGAAACAGGTCGTCGATGTTCTGGATGAAGAAATCGAAACCGCAATCGAGCGGCTTGTCGAGGAAAGCATTACCTTTACGCCAAAGGATGGCGCGGCCGAAGATGGCGACCAGATCGTGATCGATTTTGAAGGTATGATTGACGGGTTGAAATTCGACGGCGGCAAAGCGGACGACGCGCCGGTGACGATCGGGCGCAATCAGTTCATTCCCGGATTCGAGGAAGGGCTGATTGGCGCCAAGGCAGGCGAAGAGCGGACCGTCAATGTCACTTTTCCCGCCGATTACGCGGGCGAACATTTGGCCGGCAAGGACGCGGTCTTCGCGGTCAAGATAAAAAGCGTCGGTTCGCCGGTCAGGCCGGAGGTCGATGCGACGCTGGCCAAGGCGAATGGATTTGAAACGGTCGAAAAGCTGCGCGAGGGAGTGGCGAAGAAGATCGGCGACGACTATGGCTCGGTTTCCCGTATGCGCGTGAAACGCAGCTTGCTCGATGCGTTGGAGGAGGCGCACAAATTCGAACTTCCCCAGGTCCTTGTCGACCAGGAGTTCGAGACGATCTGGAAACAGGTGACGACTGGTCTTGAAGAAGCCGGAAAGAGCTTTGACGATGAGGGCACGACGGAAGAGGCGGAGAAAGAAAAATATCTGAAAATCGCCCAGCGCCGCGTCCGGTTGGGCCTTGTGATCTCGGAAATTGGCGATACCGCCGAGGTTAAAATTTCCGACGACGAGGTGAACAACGCCCTGATGGAGCGTCTGCGCCAGTTTCCCGGACAGGAGCAGCAGGTCTACGAATTCTATAAGAAGAACCCCGAAGCGGTCGCCGAGCTCCGGGCCCCGATCTTTGAGGAGAAGGTCGTGGATTACATCCTTGAGCTGGCTGACGTGACGGAGAAAAAGATCACGAAGGACGAATTATTCGCGTCGATCGAGGATGAAGACGAAGACGAGGCCGAAGCTTAGTTCGCGTCACGTTAACTCCTTTTCAGGCGAATCGGTTATCACGGGAGCAAGCGGTCCAGGAGGCCGGGGGGCACAGGTTGGACCCCGCCGACAAGAAATGACAGGAGTATCGCGATGAAGGATCCGATCGACACCTATATGAACACGCTTGTCCCGATGGTCGTCGAGCAGACCAACAGAGGCGAGCGCGCCTATGACATCTTTTCGCGGCTACTCAAGGAGCGGATAATCTTCGTCACCGGCGTTATCGAGGATCACATGTCGGCGCTGGTTACCGCGCAGCTTCTGTTTCTGGAAGCGGACAATCCCAAAAAAGAAATATCGATGTATATCAATTCCCCTGGCGGTGTCGTGACATCCGGCATGGCGATGTACGATACGATGCAGTTCATTCGCCCGCCGGTTTCGACGCTCTGCACCGGACAGGCGGCGTCGATGGGGTCGCTGCTTTTGACCGCCGGCGAGAAGGAAATGCGATTTATCCTGCCCAATGCGCGGGTTATGCTGCATCAGCCATCGGGAGGTTTTCAAGGGCAGGCCAGCGATATTGAGCGGCATGCCGAAGATATCATCAAGACCAAGAAGCGTCTCAACGAGATCTATGTCGAGCACACCGGGCAGGACTATGAGATGATTGAAAAGACGCTGGATCGGGATTATTTCATGACGGCGGAGGAAGCGAAGGAATTCGGCATCATCGACGAGGTGCTGACGTCGCGTCCGGTTCCCGAGGATGGCACCGCCGGTGACAAAGGGGACGCCAAGGATTCTTAAGCGGCCGGCGCGAATATCTTTACGATTTTCGAAGGATCATTAAGTCGGTCTTTTTGAGTGACGCCATATTCCGGGCCAGTTTAAAACACACATATCACTCCCGGAATTATTTTGACTGCAAAAAAAATAGAGGGAATCCAGCGCCAAGCATCTTTTTTGACGTCGAGTTGGCACGAAGATTGTATTAGGATCACCGAGTGCCGCATACTGAGATCGCGGTAAATTCACGAGAAGGTCAATTAATCAATTCTTGATCTATGAACGGCTAGCATGTTGTGATTGCTGCGAGGGTAGATTCAACCCGATGCGGCTCACTCGTGTCCCAACCAAGGCCCGGCTGACGAACCGAGGAAAGTCAGCTCTGGCCAAGGCCACTGGAAGGGTAACCAGGACCTAAAAGATTGGATGAGCAAAGTGAGCGGAAACGAATCCAAGAATACTTTGTACTGTTCCTTTTGCGGCAAGAGCCAGCATGAAGTGCGAAAACTGATTGCTGGTCCGACGGTATTCATTTGCGATGAATGCGTCGAGCTGTGCATGGACATCATCAGGGAGGAGAATAAAAGCTCCCTGGTCAAATCGCGCGACGGCGTACCGACTCCGATTGAGATCTGCACTGTCCTGAACGATTACGTGATAGGGCAGGATCACGCAAAACGCGTTTTATCCGTCGCCGTCCACAATCATTATAAGCGGCTGAACCATTCCGCGAAGAATGGCGATGTCGAACTTGCAAAGTCGAACATTCTCCTGATCGGCCCGACCGGTTGCGGCAAGACGCTGCTCGCGCAGACATTGGCCCGTATTCTTGACGTTCCTTTCACGATGGCGGATGCGACCACGCTGACCGAGGCGGGTTATGTCGGTGAGGATGTCGAGAACATCATTCTGAAACTGCTGCAGTCCGCCGACTATAATGTCGAGCGCGCGCAGCGCGGCATCGTCTATATCGACGAGGTGGACAAGATTTCGCGCAAATCAGACAATCCGTCGATTACGCGCGACGTGTCGGGCGAGGGCGTGCAGCAGGCCTTGCTGAAAATCATGGAAGGTACCGTCGCCAGCGTGCCTCCGCAGGGCGGGCGCAAGCACCCGCAACAGGAATTCCTGCAGGTCGACACGACCAATATATTGTTCATTTGCGGCGGCGCGTTTTCCGGTCTCGAAAAAATTATTTCCAAGCGCGGACGCACGACCTCGATCGGATTCGGCGCTACCGTCGAAGCTGATGACGAGCGCCGTATGGGTGAGTTGCTGAAGGGCGTTGAACCGGAGGACCTTCTCAAATTCGGTCTTATCCCGGAGTTTATCGGACGTGTCCCGGTGCTTGCGACACTTGAAGATCTGGATGAGGATGCGCTGGTGAAAATCCTGGTCGAGCCCAAAAATGCGCTGGTGAAGCAGTATCAAAGCTTGTTCGAGATGGAAAATGTCACCCTCACTTTCTCCGAAGAGGCGTTGGGCGGAATTGCCCGCAAGGCGGTTGAACGCAAGACCGGCGCGCGTGGACTAAGGTCCATCATGGAAGGCATTCTTCTGGAGACCATGTATGAGCTGCCGGGGCTGGAAGGCGTCGAGGAAGTCGTCATCTCTCCCGAGGTGATCGAGGGCAGCGCCCGTCCGTTGCGCATTTATTCCGAGCGCTCGGAGGAGATCGAGTCAAGCGCCTGACGCTGTAGGTTGTACCTACCGACCGATCAAAACTTGCTAATGACGGCGAATCCGGCACAACATAGTGCCGGATTTTGTCTTAACGCTGGCTGCGCAAAGGGTTGACTTGCGCCTTCGGGGTCGCCACCTAATATCAATTCGAGCCTTAGGTGCGGTTTGCGCGTATCCTCGGTGCATTGTCACGCCATGTTCCATCCGGACTTGGCAATCACAAAGTAATCGGAGGCTCGTCGGCGGTTAGGTACAAGAGGCGAGGGGTGGGTGTCGCCGGGGTTTGTCCCGGGCGGCGGATACTGGTTTGTCAGGACAGGAAAATAACATGAGCGAAAAACAGCAGGCCGGCAAAACTGGCGATGGCAAAGAGGTTTACCCCGTCTTGCCTCTTCGGGATATTGTGGTTTTCCCCTATATGATCGTTCCGCTGTTCGTTGGGCGGGAGAAATCCATCAACGCTCTCGAAGAGGTCATGCAGTCGGACAAGCAGATTCTGCTGGTGGCGCAGAAGAATGCGAGTGACGACGACCCCGACACGGATTCCATTTACAAGATGGGAACCCTGGCGTCGGTTCTGCAGTTGCTAAAGCTGCCGGACGGCACCGTAAAGGTTCTGGTCGAAGGGACCGTTCGCGCCCAGATTAAAGAATACACCGAAAATGACGATTATTTTGAAGCCGAGATTGCTTCGGTCGACGAAGTAACCGGATCGCAGGAAGAAATCGAGGCGCTGGCCCGCTCGGCGATCAGTCAGTTCGAGAGCTATGTAAAACTGAACAAGAAAATCTCTCCCGAAGTGCTGGGCACCGTTAGCCAGATAGAAGATTACGCCAAGCTGGCGGACACCGTCGCCTCGCACCTGGCAATCAAGATTTCCGACAAGCAGGAAATTCTCGAAACGATTTCGATAACCGAACGGCTCGAGCGGGTCTTCACTTTGATGGAGAGCGAAATCTCCGTTCTGCAGGTCGAGAAAAAAATCCGTTCGCGCGTGAAGCGGCAGATGGAGAAGACCCAGCGCGAGTATTATCTGAATGAGCAGATGAAGGCCATTCAGAAGGAACTCGGCGACGCCGAGGACGGCCGCGACGATATCGGCGAGCTGGAGGACAAGGTTGAGAGCACCAAGCTCTCCAAGGAAGCGCGCGAGAAGGCTGTTGCCGAGTTGAAGAAGCTCAAACAGATGAGTCCGATGTCTGCCGAGGCGACCGTCGTGCGCAATTATCTCGACTGGCTGCTGTCCATTCCGTGGGGCGTCAAGGGCAAGGTCAAGAAGGACCTGGACGACGCCCAGCTGGTTCTCGACGAGGATCATTACGGGTTGGAAAAGGTCAAGGAACGGATCGTCGAATATCTGGCGGTTCAGTCGCGCACAAACAAGCTAAAGGGACCGATTCTCTGTCTTGTTGGGCCTCCCGGCGTGGGCAAAACATCTCTCGGCAAGTCGATCGCCCGTGCCACGGGACGCGAATTTGTCCGCATGTCGCTCGGCGGTGTGCGCGACGAGGCGGAAATCCGCGGCCACCGGCGCACCTATATCGGGTCGATGCCGGGCAAGGTTATTCAGTCGATGAAGAAGGCGAAAAAGGTCAATCCGCTGTTCCTGCTCGACGAAATCGACAAGATGGGTGCGGATTTCCGCGGCGATCCGGCTTCTGCGCTTCTGGAGGTGCTCGATCCGGAGCAGAACCATACCTTCAACGATCACTATCTTGAGGTCGATTACGACCTTTCCAATGTGATGTTCGTGACGACGGCCAACACGCTGAATATTCCGCCGGCCCTGATGGACCGGATGGAGATCATCCGTATCGCCGGGTATACAGAGGACGAAAAAATCGAGATTGCCCGCCGTCATCTCATCCCGGACCAGTTGAAGGCGCATGGGTTGAAGGATAACGAGTGGGAACTCAACGATGCGGCCTTGAAGGAGGCAATTCGGCGTTATACCCGTGAAGCCGGGGTGCGAAACCTCGAAAGAGAGATTGCCAAGCTCGCCCGAAAGTCGGTCAAGGAGATATTGACGACCGACCAGGAGAAGATTTCGATCAAGCTCAAAAACCTCCAGGATTTCCTCGGTGTGCCGAAATATCGTTACGGTCAGGCCGAATGCGAGGACCTGGTTGGCGTGGTAACCGGTCTGGCCTGGACGGAGGTTGGCGGTGAGTTGCTGACTATCGAAGGCGTGATGATGCCCGGCAGGGGCAAAATGACTGTCACCGGCAATTTGCGAGACGTAATGAAGGAGTCGATCCAGGCGGCAAATGCCTATGTGAAATCTCGCAGCGTCGATTTTGGCATTGAACCGCCGCTGTTCGACAAACGCGATATTCACGTACATGTTCCCGAGGGGGCGACCCCGAAAGACGGCCCTTCGGCTGGCGTGGCCATGGTGACGGCCATCGTTTCCGCGATGACCGGAATTCCCGTTCGCAAGGATGTTGCCATGACGGGTGAAATTACGCTGCGCGGCCGGGTGTTGCCGATTGGCGGGCTGAAGGAGAAACTGCTCGCCGCTTTGCGAGGCGGCACCAAGACAGTGATTATTCCGGAAGAGAATGCCAAGGATCTGGCTGAAATTACCGACGATCTGAAGAACAGTCTCGAAATATTGCCGGTTTCGCGGATGGACGATGTCTTGAAGATCGCCCTGACTGAAAAGCTCGTGCCGATTGAATGGGACGAGGCGGCGGCGGATGCGGCCAAGGCGGTTGGCGGCGGCAAGGAAGCTCCAGCCGGCGTGACGGCCCATTAGCCTGTTACGCACCTGACGGATCGACTGTCGGGACGCCATTTTCGGCACAGCGGAAAAGAAAGAGGCTCGGCCTTCTAAGCCGGGCCTCATTTTTGCCGGTTTTCTGCGATTTTTCAGGTATTATATATTTGGGTCGTTAACGATTCGGTCGTTATCCGGAGGATTGTTAACAATTGCTGTTAGCGACTCGTTGAAAACAGCAAGCGAAAGGATAAAGCCGTGAACAAGACAGAGCTTGTCGCTGAAGTTGCAAATAAGGCCGATATTTCAAAAGAAGCTGCCGCTGACGCAGTCGACGCAACGTTCGAGAATATAGCGTCGGCTTTGCGGTCGGGCGATACGGTAAGGATTGTCGGTTTTGGCAATTTTCAGGTTGCTCAGCGTAAAGCGTCTACCGGACGTAATCCGCGCACGGGTGAGACCATTCAGATTCCGGCCTCGCGGGTTCCGAAATTCAAGGCCGGCAAGGCGTTGAAGGAAGCCGTCAACGGCTGACCCCAGAGTGAAGAAGAGCCGGGTATCGGCTTTTGAAGCCCCGCCATTGTTTTGGCGGGGCTCTTTTTTCCACCCCGCGGCTTGTGCGGCCAGGGTTGTCGCTCTAAATCAGGAATGACGGGCGGTTAGCTCAGCTGGAAGAGCGCCTGGTTTACACCCAGGAGGTCGTAGGTTCGATCCCTGCACCGCCCACCAAATTCTTTGCTTGTAAAATGAACCGCTGCTTCCGCCGCCGAAAGGGGTTACACTCCTGAACGGCTGGGCAGATTAGGCATTGACCTTGGAAGGAACTGTAAAATGTCGGTTATATCCGCATCTGTAGTGGCGTTGACGGCGATCGTAACGCCTGTTTCGGCGGCTGGCACGTCTAACGATGCAGTGCCTGGCGTGCAATCATTTCACCTTGCGCAGCAATCCGGTCCGGTGGCTGGCGCCGTCGAGGGGACCGCGGAAGGTGCGGTTGAAACGGGCAAGGGCGCGGTGATAGGTACAGGCGTTGCAGCCAAGGGCGTCGTGAAAGGCGCCGGAAAAGTCGGCGAGGGCGTCGTGGAGGGAACCACGGAAGTCACCAAGGGCCATGTCGTGAAAGGCGCCGGCAAGCTCGGCAAGGGGGCGCTCGAGGGGACCGCGGAGTTGGGCAAGGGTGTTGTGAAAGGCGCCGGCAAGGTCGGAAAGGGGACCTTGAAGGGTCTCGGTTGTGTTGCGACACTTGGAAAGTCCTGCTAGCGAAAGCCGGTTAGTGAGGCGATTGAAATCAGTTGCGGAGCCCCGAAATACAAACCATTCGCGACCTGCTTGACTTGACCGGAGGGCTGCCCTACACACGGGCGTTTCCGCAAGAGTGGACTTTATTTTTTGGGGGTGTAGCTCAGTTTGGTTAGAGCGCTGGCCTGTCACGCCAGAGGCCGCGGGTTCGAGTCCCGTCACTCCCGCCACTACTTTCAATGACTTAGCTTTTTTTATTTTATCCATTCCAACAACGCTAGCCTATGCGGGGTCATTCAAAATCGCGGAAGTTCTATGCGTGGACGCATCCTGATCCTAGGAGGCTACGGAAATTTCGGTAAACGCATAGCGGCGACCCTAACCGGAAGCGGGATCCCTGTTATCGTTGCGGGGCGAAACAGGGACAAGGCTGAAAGTCTCACGCAACTCTTGCCGACCGATCTGGCGGAGGCGGCAGCTTGCGATGTCTCGCAAAATTTCGACGAACAATTGAGCCGGATCGAGCCAAAAGCTGTCATCAATACCTGTGGCCCGTTTCAGGACAGAGACTATTCGATCGCCGAAGCCTGCATTCGAAACAAAGTCCACTATATCGATCTCGCCGATGGCCGCGATTTCGTTGCGGGTATCAGTGGCCTCAACGAGAACGCCAAGAACAGCGGCGTTGCGGTCATCTCCGGTGCAAGCACAGTACCAGGGCTTTCCTCCGCTGTGCTCGAGCATTTCAAAGGCGAGTTTTCAAAAATCAGTTCTCTCAGATTTGGGATTTGCCCCGGCCAGAAAGCAGAGCGCGGTCTGGCAACGACGCAAAGCATCCTGACATATGTCGGAAAGCCTCTGCAGCCTTTCCAGAGCCACAAGAAAACGGTTTACGGATGGCAAGACCTTTATCGCCAAACATATCCTGAGCTTGGCCGAAGATGGATGGCCAATTGCGATATTCCTGATCTCGATCTCCTGCCAGCCCGCTACGGTATCGGCAAGATCCAGTTTTCTGCCGGTCTGGAATTGAGCATCATGCATTTAGGGCTGTGGGGATTGTCCTGGCTGGTCCGCTGCGGATTGCCACTCAATCTGCAGCGCTACGCGCGAGCCCTTCTCGAAGCGAGCAACTGGTTTAATGGAATGGGTTCGGCTGATGGCGGCATGCATATGATCATTGCAGGAGAGGATCAGTCCGGTGAGCCCTACACGCGCAGCTGGTTCATAATTGCAAAAGGAGGAGACGGGCCTCAAATACCGACGATTCCGGCTATCATTCTGGCAAAGCAGATTGTCGCAGGTGAGTTTAAACTCACAGGCGCATTGCCATGCGTTGGTTTGCTAAGTCTGGAGATGTATGTTCGGGAATTATCTTCATACAAAATCACCACATATTCTTTTCCACCCCTTTGAAGACAAGCTCTGCAACATCGTTGCGCGCAGAACCTCAAAGCGAGGTCCCCGCCGACTTTATTGAACAAAATCGGCACTTGGCGGGCGTTGAGTGCCGATGCCCAGCGCGTCCAGTTTTGGGGGTGAAGCGGACATTCCCCGCAACAGTCGAACCGGCACCCAGTCATGAGTGCGTGGGTTAGTGCTCCTCACAATGTGAGCCGTCCTTATTACGTCCTTGATCGTGTGTTCTGCGGCGCCTTGATGCCGTTCTGATTTCCGTCTCATCGTTCACTCCTGAATGGTGACGATGAGCCAAAAACACTCCCTTACGCAAATGCCTCAACCTGTCCCATGGGCGCTGACGTCGGACAGAAAACAGAGATGTCATTGCTCTTGTTCTGGGCAAACACACTGAATCTGTGGTTCACTCTTCTCCCTATCGACAGGCATGGTTGAGGAAACAACGCGCATGGCGCGACGGCGTGCTGGAGCAAAGCCCAAAAAGGACACTGAGCCGGCCAGGCGGCAGTTAGCCGGCGGGGTGCAGCTTGCGCTGTTCATACTATTGCTGGGCGCGGCGGGCGCCCTTTGGGCCGGACGCGACCGGGTCAGCACGGTGTTGGCCGGGTTCATCGGCGCAGAGCAGCGCGGCAAACAAGAGGATGGCAACAAGCCCCGCGCCGTTCCGGTGGTTGTCGCGCGTGCCGGAGAACTTACCAACGACGTTATTGTCGGAGCGGTCGGAACCGGCCGCGCCCGGCGTTCGGTGATGCTTTATCCCAAAGCCACAGGCGAGATACGGCATTTCTTTGTCAGGGCCGGCGAGAACCTCTCCAAAGGGCAACCG
Organism: Hyphomicrobiales bacterium; assembly: GCA_021775575.1. Classification (GTDB taxonomy): domain Bacteria; phylum Pseudomonadota; class Alphaproteobacteria; order Rhizobiales; family Methyloligellaceae; genus JAJFHO01. The sequence continues at coordinate 34,832 of JAJFHO010000197.1, read as the reverse complement.
ATCCTGCGGCTCGACTCCCGCGATGCCGAACTGGCGGTGCGGGTCGCCAGGACGCGGCTCATCGAAACGGAACGCCTGATGAAGCGTTCCGAGCAACTGCTCAAGAAAAGGATCAATTCGCAAGCCAACGTGGATGACGCCCGCAACGTGGTCGACCGGGCCGAATTTGAGTTGCTGCAATCTGAAGAGGCGCTGGCCGACCGCGAAATGAAGGCCCCCTTCGACGGTTTCGTCGGTATTGCAAAGGTGGAACTGGGAGATCGCGTCGCGCCGGGCACAGCCATCGTTACCCTCGATGATCGCAGCGAGTTGATTGTGGAATTCGAGGTTGCCGAGCAGTTTCTCTCCCAACTGACCGTCGGCCAGAAAGTCACCGCTCAATCGCCGAGCTTTGCCAACCGCACTTTCGAGGGTGTGATCGAAGATATCGATAGCCGGATCGACCCTACGTCGAGAACCGTGATCGTGCGCGCTAATATCCCGAACAAGGAGGATTTGCTCCGGCCCGGCCTGTCCTTCGTCGTCGACCTCGTAATTCCCGGGAAAATTTATCCCACGGTTCACGAACTGGCGCTCCAGTGGCGCAAAGGCGTGAGCTATGTGTGGCGTGCGCGCGACGGCAAGGCGGAGACAGTGGTCGTGCGAAGCGTGAAAAGGCTGAACAGCATAATTCTGATCGAGGGCGATATCGCCAAGGGCGATCTGGTCGTCGTGGAAGGCGTGCACCGGCTGCGCCCGGGGCGGCCGGTCCGGTTTTCGATGCCCGATCCCATCCCCAGCAGCTGACGAGTGACCAACCGGCATGGCCGCGCCCGCCTACGACCTTCCAGCCCTTAGTGTCCGCCGCCCTTATCTCGCGGGCGTCGTCAACCTGCTGATTATTATCGCCGGCATCAGCGCCATCTTTGGCGTCGAGGTGCGCGAGCTTCCCGACATCGACCGGCCCATCGTCACGGTGCGAGCCAATTATCCCGGCGGTTCGCCGGAAACCATCGATGCGGAAATCACATCACGCGTGGAAGGCGCCGTGGCGCGGGTTAACGGCGTGAAGGCCGTCCGCTCGTCCAGCGAGGAAGACAATTTCAGGATACGTGTCGAATTCAGCCCTTCGGTGAACCTCATCGATGCCGCCAATGACGTGCGCGAGGCAGTGAGCCGCGTGGAGCGCGAATTGCCCGAGGGAGTGGAGGATATTTTCGTCATCAAGGCGGACGCCGACGCGCGGCCGATCATCCAGCTCTCCGCCTATAGCGACCGGCTTACCATCGAGGACGTCACCCGCAAGGTGAAGGACGAAGTCGTTCCCGAATTGATGTCGGTAAAAGGCGTGGCCGATGTGCAGCTGTTCGGCGACCGCGAGCGCGTGCTGCGCGTGGTAATCGATCCCATGAAGCTCGCAAGCTACAAGCTTTCCGTCGCCGACATAGCCGCGATACTGCGCAATGCGCGCTACGATGTGCCCGCCGGCAGCTTCCAGTCGGATCGCCAGGAAGTTCTTGTGCGCGCCAACGCGTCGGTCACCAAGCCTGAAGAAATCGAAGAGTTGATCGTGCGCGATCCGGTGCGTATCGGTGATGTGGCAACCGCTTCCTTCGGACCCGCCGACCCGATCAATTATGTGCGTCTGAATGGCCGTACGGTCGTCAATCTCGGCGTCGTCCGTCAGGCGCAATCGAACACCGTGTCGATCTCTGCGGGCGTGAAGCGCGTCGTCGCCGGAATGAACGCCCGATTCAAGGATGTGACCATCCAGACGACCTCCGACGACGCCAAATTCATCGAGGGCGCGATTCGTGAAGTGCTCATCTCGCTTTGCCTGGCGGTGCTGATCGTTATTACGGTGATTGCCCTATTCGTCGGTCAGTTCCGGGCGGCGCTTATTCCCGCGGCAACAATACCGATCGCGCTAATCGGTACCGTTGCCGCCATCTGGCTGTTCGGGTTTTCCATTAATCTCATCACCCTGCTTGCGCTCGTCCTGGCGGCGGGACTGGTGGTGGATGACGCTATCGTCGTCCTGGAAAACATCCAGCGCCGGCGCGCCGAGGGAACCGCTTCGCGCGCCGCGTCCGTGCTAGGCACGCGGCAGGTATTCTTCGCCGTATTGGCCACGACCGCGACGTTGATTTCGGTGTTCCTTCCGATTTCCTTCCTGCCGTCGACAGCCGGGCGGTTGTTCACCGAATTCGGTTTCGTGCTTGCGGTCAGTGTGGTCATCTCCTCATTTGTGGCGCTGACACTATGCCCTATGCTGGCGTCCAAACTTCCCGACAAGGCTGCGCCAGACAAAGCGTCGCGGGGCAAGACGCCAACACGACCCGGATTCCTCAATCGTTTCTTTGCCTGGGCGCTCGATGCCGTCCTGGCGGCGCCGCTGGTTCTGCTCGGCGGCTGCGCGATAGTCGGTATCGCGGCGGCGCTCGCCTTCTCGACTCTTGGCGAGGAGCTGGTTCCGGAAGAAGACCGGGGTCTCATTTCAGTAAGGCTGACGGGCCCCGACGGAGTGGGACTCGACTACACCGACCGCCAGGTCGAGCGTGTGGAGGAAATATTGCGTCCCCTCGTCGACGCGGGCACGGTCACCAATCTTTTCACAATCAGCGGACGCTGGGACCTCAACCGCGGTTGGATCGATGCGCCCCTGCGCGACTGGTCCGAACGCGATAAATCGGAAGGCGAAATTGCCAAGAGCGTGGCGAAACCCGTGAGCGAAATTCCCGGTGCGCTCGCGCGCATTGTCCGCGCCAACTCCCTGGGGCTTCGCCATGCGGGCGGCAGGTTGAAATTTGCACTGACCGGATCGAACTACGGCAAAATACTGGAGGCGACCGATGCCTTCGTCATTGCCATGGAGCGCGAAATCCCGCAGTTGCGCGGCATCCGTATCGAGTTCCGCGCGACCCAGCCGCAGCTTTCCATCAATATTGATCGCCGCCGCGCCGCCGATCTTGGCGTGCCCATCGAGAGCCTGGCATCGACCATTCAGGTGCTTGTCGACAATGATGAGGTGGCGGAAATGACGGTCGACGATCAGACGGTGCCGATCATTCTGCAAGCGAGCGAAGGCGCGGTCACCAATCCTTCTGATTTGCGCAAGCTCTATGTGAGCGCTGAAGGCGGCCGCTTGGTGCCGTTGTCGCAACTGATCACCTTCACGGAAGATGCCGTGGCGGCCGAGTTGGACAGGCACGGCCAGCGCCGCGCCATTGAGGTCGATGCCGATCCGGTTGAGGGTTTTACCCTGCGCGAGGCCGTCGACGCAGTCCAGGCGTTGGCGCACCAGGAACTGCCGTCAGATATTGGCCTGTTGTTCCTGAACGAAGCTGCCGAACTGGAGGACACCTCCAAAGGTATCGTCATAACCTATCTGATCGCGCTGCTTGTCGTGTTTCTCGTGCTCGTGGCGCAGTTTGAAAGCATCACAAGCGCACTTGTCGTGCTGCTGACCGTGCCGTTCGGGGTCTGCGCGGCGATCTTTGCCCTGGCGATAACGGGAACGACCGTCAACATATACTCTCAGATCGGCGTATTGATGCTGATCGGCATCATGGCCAAAAACTCGATCCTGATGGTCGAGTTCGCCGACCAGCTTCGTGACAAGGGCATGGATGTCGTCGACGCGGTGCGCGAGGCCTCGCTGGTGCGCGTTCGGCCGATCGTCATGACCATGGTTTCGACCGTGCTCGCGGGACTGCCGCTCATCCTGGGCAGCGGCCCGGGTGCGGAATCACGCGCGGCCATTGGCTGGGTGGTGTTTGGCGGCCTCGGGCTGGCAGCCGTGTTTACGCTGTTCTTGACGCCGGCGCTCTATGTTCTGATCGCGGGGTGGATGAAACCGCGCGGCGATGCAACAGTCGCGCTGGAAGCGGAACTGGCCGACGCGGACAGATTGTCGGGCAAGATCTAGTCGCTCTTCAGCCGCGTGTTCGATGCGCCCTGGCATAGCTCCGCGCCTCGTCGAACATGGCGACAATGTTTTCCGCCGGAACGTCATCCTGGATGTTGTGGACGGAGTTGAGCACCAGACCGCCGCCGCTGCCCAATATATCGATGACCCGGCGAGTTTCGGCGCGCACCTCGTCAGGATTGCTAAAGGGTAGAATTTCCTGGGAATTGATCCCGCCCCAGAATGTGATGCGCCCGCCGAAGCGTTCCTTGAGCGTCTCCGGTTCCATGCCGCTGGCCGTCACCTGCACCGGATTGATGGCGTCGACGCCGATGTCGATAAGATCGTCGATGAGCTGCGATACCGCGCCGCAGCTATGATAGAGGACCTTGACGTCCGCCCTCGATTTGACCGCCTCGATCATGCGTGCGTGCCGGGGTTTGATCAGTTCGCGGTAGATTTCAGGGTTGAACAAAGGTGCGAGTTGTGACGCCAGGTCATCCCCCAGAAATACGACGTCGACATTGTCCCCAACCGTCTGGATGGCGTTTCCGGCCACGGCAATCCAGCGGTCGGCGATGACGTCCATCATCTTTTCCGAGAAGGCGCGGTTCTTGTAGAGGTCCTTGAGCCAATCGGCGAAGCCGCGCAAAAACTGCCCCTGATGGACGACGCCGATGGGCATATTGAGGATGACGGCGCATTCGGTGGCACGCAGTTTCTCTGCCCGCTCGCGAAGCCCGCGATAATAACCCGGATTGTCGGGGTCGGGCCAATCGCCATTTTCCAGCGCCTGCGGGTCCGGTTTCTTCTGGTCGAAGAAGGGCCCGTCCACATAGAGATAATGGCCGTCCTGGGCCTTCTTCCAGGTGGTGCCCCATTCATCGAAATAGGTGTCTTCATCGATTTCGTGCTGGTCCCCTTCATAGGCGCCAAGGCCAAGAAGGCGGGTATCTACGTCAAACCGCTCGAGCATCGTTTCGTGGGGAACGGCAAGGCGGCGCAGCTTTGAGTAGATCTTTGTCTCATGGTCGAGATTGAGGTGCCGCTTCAGCCGCTCATAGGCCGAATGATAGATGGTTGTGGTGAATGTGCCGCCGAAGTCTATCGGCACGCGATCGGGTTCCTGATGATTGAGCGCGGCGAGAACCCGTTCGCGGTGCGTCATGGCTGTCATGGTTGCCCTCCGGTCATATCTTACTGCTCGCATGAGATTAGCGGTTGCGCCGTAGGGAAACCAAGCGTTACCGGCTGTGGTAAAATGTCCGGCTGCAATTGTGTGAGTGTCCGTCATACGCTGGGGCTCAACCGAAAAATAAGGGAAGGGTGAAATGACACCGCGCCAGCGTTTCCTCGCCGCGCTGCGGCGTGAGCCGGTCGACCGCACGCCGGTGGCCAACCCGACCTCCATCGTTACCGAGGATCTGCAGGACCATGTCGGGGTGTTCTTCCCCGAAGCCCATCATGACGCCGAACAGATGGCGGCGCTGGCGCTGGCCGGCCATACGGTGCTTGGCTATGACGTCGTGTTTCCGGTGTTCGCCGGCGGCGCCCATGAGGCCGAGGCGCTCGGAGTGCCGGTGGAGTGGGGCGGGAAGGGCCGCCTGCCGGCCTGCCACCAGGGCATCTGGAAGCATCCAGACGAAATCACTATTCGGGACGATTTTCTGGGTCACCCGGCAATCGCCACGCCGGTCGAAGCCATACGGCTGCTGAAGGCCGAGGTTGGCGACCGTGTCGGCGTCATGGGCAAGGTCTATGGCCCCTGGAGCATGGCCTATCACTGCTTCGGCCTGGCCCGATTCCTGAAACTCACAATCAAGGATCCGCCCCAGGTCGACGCTATTCTGCACGGCCTCAAGGAAATCGCGGTGATCTTTGGCCGCGCCCAGGTCGAGGCGGGCGCGGATGCGTTATGCTATGGCGCGCATATCACCGCCGACCTGATCCGGCCCGACGCCTATCCCAGATTCCTGCGCGATATCGACCGTGAAATGGAGGAGGCTATCGGTGCGCCGCTGATTTTCCATTGCTGCGGGCGCACCATGGACCGTGTGCATCATTTCAATGAGTGCGGCATGACCGCCTTCCATTTCGAGTCGCAGAATGACGCAGCGGAAATGCGCGAGAAGGCGAGCATGACGCTTGTCGGCAACATCAACAATCCGGCGACCTTGTATGCCGGCACGGTCGAGGATGTGCGCCGCGAAGTCTTTCAGGCCCTGGACGCCGGGCTCGATATCATCGCGCCTGAATGCGCCGTCCCGCTGAATGCTAGGATGGAAAATGTGAGGGCAGTGCGCGAGAGCGTCGACGCCTACCATGACGCGAATGGGTAAGCACACGGAGTTCCTGACCGGCCCCCGCTAATCTGATACGCTCTGGCCTCGAACAGACCCTTGGAAAAATCCGCGCAAGCAAGCAGCCTGGGAGCGCTCGCGCGCCGCATAGACCGAAACCTTATGCCCCATCTCATACTCAGCGACGGCATCGATCTCGAGCAGGATTTGAACGAGGCGTATTTGCGTAAACTGGCGACGCTTGGCCAGGAACGGGCATTCAGGCGCAATAAGCATCTCTATCTGCAGGGAGATAAGGCGGCGCATGTCTATGTCCTGAAGTCCGGCACGGTCAAGGCAACGCGTACCGATGAGAATGGCCATGAGACGCTTTTGAAGATTCATGGTCCCGGAAGCCTGCTCGGCCTGTCGGCGCTAAGGCCCGTGGCGGTGCGCGACGCGAACGCTATAGCCGTCGATGAAGCGGACACGGCCTGTTTCAGCCGCGACGACTTTTTCGAATACATGCGTAGCGATGGCGAGTTGGGCGTCTTGCTCGTCCGGGTGCTGTTGAAACGCCAACAACAGCTGCACGCCCGGGTCAGCGACGTCACCGGACACAGCGTGCAGCAAAGACTGGCGCGTGTCCTGTTGCAGCTCCATGCCGAAATAGCCACACGCATCCCCGCCGGAACGGAACCCATTCTGCCAATTACGCATGAGGACTTGGCAACGCTCGTCCTTTCCCGACGCCAGTATGTCACGTCAATATTGCGGAGCTTTGTGTCTGGCGGCCTGATCGAAAACAGACGCCAGCGTATTCGCCTCTTGAACCCGGAAAAACTTGGTCAGATTTTTTCCGGCGAGGGTTCCGCTGGATCCTAGAGGCGACGGACTCGTCAAAAAAAGGTCTTTAAGGGCGTGAATGTCAAAAATCTGACATTCAAGAGCGTGCAATCGCTGTAGCCTTTTTGTTGGAAGCGCCAATCGCCGGACACCGGGTTACGGAATAATCCGGCAGGGCGGGGCGCGACACAAGACAATCAGGAATGGTGCCACTCGTTGCCCGGAAAAAATGCCGGCGCGGGAACAGCGGAGATGTGCCCAGTCATGAGGCTCAAAGATAAAGTTGCCATTGTAACCGGCGGGGGCAAGGGGATCGGAGCCGCTATTTGCGAAGCCTTCGCGAAGGAAGGCGCAAGCGTCGTTATCGGCGATATCGACATGGCCGGCGCGGAGATTGTCGCGGGTACCCTTCGGAATGAAGGCGCCGCCGCGTCCTGCGTCGAGATCGACATCGCCAGCAAAGATAGCGCGACGAATATGGCTGACGCCGCACTCAAGGAGCATGGCCAGGTCGATATTCTGGTGAACAATGCAGGCGCCCGCATCATCAAGGGGCTGATGCAGCATAGCCTTGATGACTGGGAGAAGATGATCGGAATCAACCTCACCGGGCCGTTCCTGTGCGCCCAGGCCGTCATACCCCACATGGTCGAGCGGGGATCGGGCAATATCATCAATATCGCTTCTATTGCGAGCTTCATGGGGCGGCCGAACCGCTGTGCCTATGTTGCCGCGAAAACAGGAGTCCTCGGGCTAACCCGTGCCATGGCGGCCGATCTGGCGGGGAAAAATGTCCGGGTCAACGCGATAGCGCCGGGAATGATAGCATCTCCGTTCAATCAATCCTTTGCTGAAAGCTCGGATTCCGGACCCGCATGGGCGCAGGAGAATCTGGTTGGCCGATGGGGGCAGCCGGAAGATATCGGAGGTGCGGCTGTCTTTCTTGCCTCCGATGAATCGAGTTTCGTGAATGGGGCTGAAATCAAGATTGAAGGGGGATGGCTCGGCGCCAGATCCCGATCAGGTGAGCTGCCAATATGGGACTGAGCGGTCGGCTTGTGGCCTCCTGGCAGGTGGCGTTTCGGACAAGCGCGGAGCCGTGGCGCGTCCAGAGAGTTTACGTTGAAACTAGGGAGAAAGAAGATGCTAAAAAAATTCATTAGCGAAGGTATATCTCGGCGCGATCTGTTTCGTGTCGCGGGCCGTTATGGCCTGTCATCGACCTTGCTGGGTGGTGCCGCCCTGGCGGGTCCTCTAACAATATCGCGGCTCGCTGAGGCCGCCAACTCGACCTATGAGAAGCGGTTCAAAACACCCGCCAAGCACACGCTTAAATTCGGTGCATCCGGCTTCAACGAGCGCAATCTTCTGATTGAACGGGCTGGCTGCCTGGAATTCGTTCGTGACCTCGAAGAGAGAAGCGATGGCGCGGTCCGGATTGAGTTTATCGGCAATAATGCGATCTGCGGACAGCTCAACTGCGTGAAGAAAACGCAGCAGGGCATCGTCGATATGTTTGCCGCCTCGACCCAGAATACGGCGGGCGGTGCGCCTTTCTATAATGTTCTGGATTACGCTTACCAGTTTCCGACCCGCGCGTCCGAGTATCACTTCCTCTATCACCCGGCGAGCGAGAAGATCTTCCGGGAACCTCTTCGTAAGCAGCATAAACTGCAGTTCCTTTTTTCGGTATGTCAGCTTCGTGGAATCCAGCTCGGCCTGAAGTGGAAAGACAAGCCGGATGTAACCAAGATCGAGGAACTGTTCGGTACAAAGAACCGGGTGACCGGTACGCAGCTTGGCCGCATCGCCATGCAACTCCTGCAACTGAACCCGACGCCGATTGCATGGTCGGAAACTCTCGACGGCCTCAAGCAGGGCCTGATTGACGGCGCCGAGACCTGGTCGTCGGCTGTGGCCTACGCCAACATGTCGCCGGTAGTCAGCCAGGTAATCGACCTGCGCTTCTTCGCCGGCTTTGAGCATACGGCCATGAGCCTGCCGGTATTTGACAAGCTCGGCAGCGATTTGCAGGACGATGTCATGGAATCGGCCTATTTCACGCAGGCCCTGATTCAGGGTGCGCATGAAGCGGCCCTGGTCAACACAGTCGGCCATTCCGTGCCGCAACTGCCAAACACGATCTTCGTCAAGAACGGCACGCGCTTCATACCCCTGAATGACGCAGAGCGGCTGAAGGCAGCAAAAATCTGTGCGCCGGAATTTGTTCCCAAGCCTTGGGAGCAATGGCGCGAGCGGATCAACGGCTGGGCCGGCGGCATCGACACCTATAGCGAGATCCACAAGATCGCTAGGGAGATACCCGCCGACACGCTGGTTGAAAATGTGGAACCGCGCCGCTGGTGGAAAGTATAAGCCTCCTCCCTGGAGGTAACCACGGGCGGCAACATCTGCCGTCTGGTGGAGTGCGCGGGATGAACGACCCCGCGCACTCCCTTTTTGGGAAGGTAGAACAGCTGGCCCTGTACGCAACTTGGCTCATAATCGCGTTCGTGCCACCGCTTGCAGCAATTCTGCTCTTCCATGAAGGTGGGGAGCTGTACGCACCTGCGAATTGAATGAAGTTCGAACGCGTTGTTTTAAAAAAGGGAAGCGAGAGCAATGAGCAACTCGGCGATTGCAGAAATTCGGCTGGGAGCGGAACATCTCGCACCCGACGCTCTCAGTGTCACGAGGCGGCTGTCGGGCAAGCTGCTTGTCGATGGCGAAATCCGCGATGCGCTGACGAATGAGACCTTCGAGGTTATTCATCCCGGCAACCTCGCCGTTATCGGCCTGGCGCCGAAGTGCAGAGTGGAAGACGTCAATGCCGCGGTTGAAGCAGCCGCAAAAGCTCTCGTCACATGGCGAAAAATTCCGGCCCGTGAACGTGGCCGTATGTTGCAGAAGGCAGCCGACGCGGTTGAGGCGAATGCGAAATTGGTCGAGCAAGTGCTGGCGCTGGATACGGGCAATGCGCTCAGGACGCAGGCCAGGCCCGAGACGGCGTCGAGCATCGATCTGACACGGATGTTCGGTGGCCTGGCCGGTGAGCTCAAGGGTGAGACCATTCCGTCAGCGAATTCGGACGTCTTGCAATACACCACGCGAGACGCAATCGGTGTCGTGGCGGGGATCATTCCCTGGAACGCGCCGCTTTTTCTGTTTGTCGCCAAGGTGGCCCCGGCATTGGCGGCCGGTAATACCGTCGTCATCAAGACGGCGGAGCAAGCCCCGTTCTGCGTCCTGTATCTGGCTGAAATAATGAATCGCGAATTGCCGCCCGGCGTCCTGAATGTGATTTCGGGATATGGCGAGGAATGCGGCAAGCCGCTCGTCGAGCACTCCGCCGTGCGCAAAGTGACCTTTACTGGCTCACTTCCCGTCGGTCAGGCAATTGCTGGCTATGCGGCGCCGAAGCTTTGTCCCGTGACCTTGGAACTGGGCGGCAAGAATCCAAGCATCGTCATGGCGGACGCCGATCTTGACCTTGCCATTCCAGGCATCATCGAAGGCATGCGCTACACAAGGCAGGGACAAGCCTGCACCGCCGGGACGCGGGTTTTCGTGCACCAGGACGTATATGAGGAAGTTGTCGAGGGCGTGGTCGCCAGGCTAGCCGACATAAAACTTGGCAACCCGCTCGATGAAGCAACAGACATGGGCGCTATCATTTCCGAGGAGCAGTTGAACCGAACGCTGCGCTATATGGAAATCGCGCAAGCGACACCCGGCGCGCGGATCCTGTTTGGCGGCGAACGCCCCACTGATCCTTATCTGAGCAAAGGTTATTTTTATCCCCCAACCCTGATCGACGGAATTCCTATAGAATCCGAGGTTTGCCAGGATGAAATCTTCGGGCCCGTCGCGACGGTGCTTCCCTTCAGCTCATTCGACGACATGATCGCCAGTGCGAACGATACGGAATATGGTCTCGCCGCCAATCTATGGACGCGCGATCTCGCCCGGGCACTGGAATATGTCGAGCGCATCGAGGCCGGCTTCGTTCAGGTCAACCAATGCGTCGCGCCGCGCTCGAACGTCTCTTATGGCGGGCTGAAGATGAGCGGGCTCGGCAAGGAATATGCGCTCGACAGCATGGTGCATCATTTTACCTGTTCGAAAACAGTGCTGATCAACCGGGGAACGCCGGGCCCGAATGTCTAGAGCTGCGGCGGGCCGGCATGGGCGCGTAAACAAAAATCATCTGCGGAGATATTGGGGATGACAGACATAGTTGGTTTCATCGGGCTTGGTAACATGGGGTTGCCGATGGTCGGGCAACTTCTCAAAGCCGGATACACCGTTCGGGCATTTGATCTGTCGGAGAAATCTTTGAAGCAGGCCGGCGAGTTGGGTGCGGCGCCTGCAAACTCGATCGCGGATGCGGCCGCGGGCGCGTCGATCGTGATCACCATGCTTCCCGCGGGGCAGCATGTGAGCACTGTCTACTTGGCCGAGGACGGGCTTATCGCGTCAGCTGCACCGGGAACATTGCTGATCGATTCCTCCACAATCGATGTCGACACCTCCCGCGCGGTGGGCGGCGCCTCGGTCGAAGCCGGCTTGGAGATGATCGATGCGCCGGTTACCGGCGGCGTGATGGCCGCACGGGTGGGCAAGCTCAATTTTATTGTCGGAGGCACGCAGGAGGCCTTCGACAGGGCGAAACCCGTGCTTGAAGTGATGGGCCAGAAACTTCTCTATGCGGGTGCACAGGGAAGCGGGATAGGCGTCAAAATTTGCAACAATATGTCGTTGGGTATTTCCATGATTGCCGCGGCTGAAACGCTCATGATGGCGAAGCGTCTGGGGCTGGATTTGGCGCGCACCTATGAGATCATCACAAATGCTTCGGGACAGAATTGGGCCTTGAGCAATTATTGTCCGCTGCCGGGATTGCTTGATGGCGTCCCTTCCAACGATGGCTACAAGCCCGGCTTTTCCGCTGAAATGATGCGCAAGGATATGCGCCTCTCGCAGGACGTGGCCCTGTCGGTAAACGCCTGCACGCCGCTCGCGGCGCACGCGCTGGCAATTTTTTCGCATTTCTGCGACAGCGGCGATAACCAAACCGATTATTCGGGCATCTCGAAGCTCATCGGCGGCGATGCCTGGGACTACCCCTTCGATCCCGGCAAAAAATAGCCGGCCTCATCTTGCAGTGCGCGCAGGTTGCGCAGGCGATCCAGCGCATTGGTGCTGAGATGTTGCGAGGCCTCCACAACCTGTTGATCCTGAGCCGTTTCGAAGACGCGGTCGTAATAGTCGAAAATACGGTCCGCCTCCAATGCGATTTTCGCCAGGGCAAAGTCGCCGGAAACAGTCCCGCCAACTTGGCTGGGGCTGACCTTGGCAAGTCTTTTCAAAGGGTTGCGAAGCCGATTCGACATATCCGCCGCCCGTGCGACCGGTTCGAGATAGGCGATGGCGCTCTCGCCCGTCTCGGCGACAGCGCCGAGGCCGCTGGCTGCGGGCTCATGGCTTTCGACGAGAAGGCGGAAGTATCGCTCGATCGCCAGTGCCACATGGGCGAAATCCTCAACCGTGTCGATCCGGCGGATGTCCGGAAACTGGGCGATCTCCTCGCTTATTCGTTCCGCGTGAAAAGCGAGACGGCGCTGCACCCTGTAGTTCGCCGCGCGGTCGAGGCACGCCCGCGCCTCAATGGCTAGCGCCGAACGCAGTCGGCTGCTGTCAATGGGGACGTTCGCTGACGCCAGTGTTTCGAAAAAATGAATCTCGTTGCTCACCGCGAATGCCCAAACCGCATAGGGAGTCCAAAGTCTGGCCACTTCGGGAATGTCAATGTTTTCCGGCTTTGGCGCGCTGCGCGCCGATCCCTCATCCAGTGCGCCCCGCTGGCGCGCATCGCCGGCCAGCGACCGGTAAATGGTTTCCAGTTTCGGCTCGCCTATCTTGGCCATCTCGATCGCGAGCTGCTCATAGCGCACGGCAACAGCCTTGCGGAGTGCGAGCACGAAATCCGCCAGTTCGTCGCCGCTTGTGATGCGGCTCAAAGAGGGTGACTTGTCCATGGCAAGCAGCCAACCTAACGTTCTTGGCGCCAATTTCACATCTCATGCGAGTTTTTGGTTGACGAAGGTCAAGCAAATACCGATCCAAGCTCGCTAGAGTGCCGGTATGGCAGCGCAGAATAGAGTGCGCAACGCCGATGCAGGAGTGGCCGTGCCGGTGGGATGGCCCCGAGAGATTCATGGAACGCAACTCAGTTCTCAAGCGGCTCCTCTTTCTGGCGTTGATGCTCTCCCTGATCGCTCACGTTCCGGGCCGCGCCGACGCGGCCGGCGATTTTGACCGCCTGATTGGCAAGATCGACCTGCAACGGGTCTTTCCGGGAGCTGAGCGTCTCGGCGAGCCGGTCGGCAGTCCGCCGGTGGCCCCTGTCGTTGCAGCGGGCAAGGCCGCGGGATACGTCTTCCTCAACTCCGACTTTGCCGGCGCCACGGGATATTCGGGTAAACCCATTCATGTGCTTGTCGGTCTCGACTTGAAAGGCGTGCTCACCGGTGCGCAACTCGTCGACCATCATGAGCCTATCGTTTTGATCGGCATCCCCGAGAAGCGGATCACCGCCGTCATCGACGGCTACGCCGGCCGAAATATCGGTGCGCTGGCGCGCGGTCAGGAGGCTGAGCGCAGAATCGATATTGTCAGCGGCGCCACGGTCACGATCATGGTGATCGACGACAGTATCCTGCGTTCCGCGATCAAGGTTGCGCGCAGGTTCAGCCTTGGCGGCCTGAAGCCCGAGATTGCGGCAGTGGCCGGTCCCAAGGCTGAAATTGACCGTGACAAGAGCTCCGAGGAGGGTTGGGCCACTCTGGTTGGCGACGGCTCTGTGCGCGCGCTCAATCTCACCCTCGACGACATCAACAAGGCTTTCGAGCAATCGGGCGATGTTAAGGCCGCTCAGCTGCCCGAGCCCGGAGATCCCGGTGACATCTTTATTCACCTCAATGCGGCCCTTGTCTCCGTTCCGACCATCGGTCTCAGCCTGCTGGGGAAAAACGAGTATGGCAACCTGACGAAAACCCTGGCGCCGGGACAGCATGCAATTCTGCTTGCGGGAAGAGGGCGCTACTCGTTCCGTGGGTCCGGTTTCGTGAGGGGCGGCATCTTCGACCGCATCCAGCTTATTCAGGGCGATAACTCAGTCCGCTTCCGCGACAAGGATTACAAGCGGTTACGGCGCGTCGCGGCGAAAGGCGCCACCGTATTTCCGGAAGTTGCGCTTTTCAGACTTCCCAAGGACGCCGACTTCAATCCAGCCGAACCTTGGCGGATCGAGCTGCTGGTCGGGCGGGCGACCGGCCCCACGGACAAGGCTTTTCTCACATTTGACCTCGGCTACCGGCTTCCTGAAAAATATTTGAAAACGGTGGCTGCGGAGCCGGCCGCCAAATCGGTCCGGCGCGCGGAGCCGGCAGCCGGCGCCTTCAGCGCGGCGCCAATCTGGCAGCGGTTGTGGAAGCAGAAAGCGGTCGAAGTGATCATTCTCGCCGTCGCACTGGTCTTTCTGACGCTGATCTTCTTCTTTCAGGACTGGCTGGCGCAGCGCTCCCGGCTGACCGACTGGGTGAGAATCGGCTTTCTCACATACACCTTGTTCGGCATTGGCTTTTACGCAAATGCGCAGCTTTCGGTCGTCAACGTGATGACATTCTTCAATGCGCTCATCACCGATTTCCGTTGGGAATATTTCCTGCTGGAGCCTCTGATCTTCACCTTGTGGTTTGCCGTCGCGGCTTCGCTCATGTTCTGGGGAAGGGGCGCGTTTTGTGGCTGGCTGTGTCCCTTTGGCGCCTTTCAGGAGTTGTTGAACCGGGCGGCCAAGGCAGTCGGAATACCGCAAATTGCAGTGCCTTGGGGCGTGCATGAACGGGTCTGGGCGTTCAAATACATGATCTTCCTGGTGCTGTTTGGCATCTCGCTTTATTCCCTGTCGCTGGCGGAGAAGCTGGCCGAGGTGGAGCCGTTCAAAACCGCAATCGTGCTCAAATTCGCACGCGAGTGGCCGTTTATACTGTTCGCGGGATCGCTGCTCGCCGCCGGCCTGTTTATCGAGCGTTTCTATTGCCGCTACCTATGCCCGCTCGGCGCGGCGCTGGCCATTCCCGGCAAGTTCCGCCTGTTCGAATGGCTCAAGCGCTACCGGCAATGCGGGGCACCGTGCCATCGCTGCGCCACGGAATGCATGGTTCAGGCGATCCATCCCGATGGCCATATAAACCCAAACGAGTGCCTCTACTGTCTGCATTGTCAGACCGTCTATCACGATGCGCATCGCTGTCCTGTCGTAATCCAGCGGGAGCTCAGGGCCGAGCGGCGCGAACTGTCTTCATTGACCCAGTTTTCATCCAGAAAAAGCGGCGGACAACGGCGCAAAGGCCGGCGCAAACCGGCCGCAGTCACCTGAGGTTTTGATTTTGGCAAAAGTTGAAGTGGAAGGAGCAAGGTTATGGCAAACCTAAAACATTTAAAGGAACAGAAGACGAAGAACTTGCCCAATCGGCGCGACGTTCTCAAAAGCCCGGCGAAACTCGCCGCGGTAAGCGCGCTTGCGGCGGCCGGTGGAGCGACCGGCGGTATGCTGGCGGGATCACTGCTTGATGCCCCGCAGGCAAAGGCGGCCGAGGCCGGCAAAGCGTATGTGGGGCCGGGCCAACTCGATGAATATTACGGCTTTTGGTCGAGCGGGCAGTCCGGCGAGCTTCGTATCATCGGCGTACCCTCAATGCGCGAGCTGATGCGCGTCCCGGTTTTCAACCGCTGCAGCGCCACCGGCTGGGGACAGACCAATGAAAGCCTGAAGATCCTGTCCGAGGGACTGCTTCCCGAAACCAAAAAGTATCTCGAGTCGAATGGCGGCATGTGGACCAATGGCGATCTGCATCACCCGCATATGTCCTTCACCGACGGCACATATGACGGCCGCTATCTGTTCATGAACGACAAGGCAAACACGCGGGTTGCGCGGGTGCGCTGCGACGTCATGAAGTGCGACAAGATCATCGAGATCCCCAACGCGGCCGATATCCACGGGCTGCGGCCGCAGAAATACCCCAAGACGGGCTATGTCTTTGCCAATGGCGAACACCGGATCCCGCTCCCCAATGATGGACAGATCCTGGACGACCCGTCGAAATATCACTCGGTCTTCACCGCTATCGACGGCGAGAAGATGGAGGTCGCCTGGCAGGTCATCGTCGACGGCAATCTCGACAATTGCGACGCGGACTATCAAGGTCTCTACGCATTCTCCACCTGCTACAACAGTGAGGAAGGCGTAACGCTCGAGGAAATGACTTCCAGCGAGCAGGACTGGGCCGTGGTGTTCGACATCAAGGCTATCGAGGCGGCGGTCAAGAAAGGCGACGTCAAGAAGATCAGCGGTGTGCCGGTTCTCAACGGGCAGAAGGGTTCGAAATACACCCGCTACATCCCGATCTCGAACAGCCCGCACGGCTGCAATACGGCCCCTGACGGCCGCCATGTGGTCATCAACGGCAAGCTTTCGCCAACCGTGTCGGTCATCGATGTGACCAAGCTGCCGGATGTCTTCGCCGACAAAATCAAGCCGCGCGACTGCATCGTCGCGGAGCCTGAACTGGGACTTGGGCCATTGCATACGGCCTTCGACAATAAGGGTAACTGCTACACTACGCTGTTCCTCGACAGCCAGGTGGCCAAGTGGAATATCGGCAAGGCGATCGAGGCCTTCAAAGGCAAGAAGGTCAACCCGATCATTCACAAGGTGGACGTCCAGTATCAGCCCGGACACAATCATTCCTCGATGGGAGAGACCAAGGAAAGTGACGGTAAATGGCTGGTATCGCTCAATAAATTCTCCAAGGACCGTTTCATAAATGTGGGTCCGCTCAAGCCGGAGAATGAGCAGCTGATAGACATTACCGGTGATACGATGAAGGTGGTGCATGACGGTCCGACTTTCGCCGAACCGCATGATTGCATCATCGTCCGGGCCGATATCGTCAATCCGAAGAATGTCTGGGACCGCAACGACCCGACGTGGGAAGATGCGCGCCAGCAGGCTAAAAAGGATGGCGTCGATCTCGACTGGGGCGAGCATGTGATCCGTGACGGCAACAAGGTGCGGGTCTACATGCACTCGGTCGCGCCCAAATTCAGCCTTGAGAAATTCACCGTGAAGCAAGGCGACGAGGTCACAGTCTACGTCACCAATATGGATGATGTGGATGACCTCACTCACGGTTTCTGTCTGGCGAATTATGGTATCGCCATGGAGATCCCGGGGCAGGCCACCGCTTCTGTGACATTCACCGCCGACAGACCCGGCGTGCACTGGTTCTATTGCCAGTGGTTCTGCCATGCGCTGCATATGGAAATGCGCGGGCGGATGCTGGTGGAGCCCAGAGCCTCGTAATGAAGATGCTGCGTCCACGTTTGTCGGGCGGCGTTGCGGCACCAGGCCTTGCGGTCTGGCTTGCCGCAAGCGCGGCCCTGCCATGCGCGGGCGCAGCTTCTACCTTAACCGTAGAAGCAGGGCATGGGCGCCTCGCCGAAGCGCTCACCCTTGCCATGCCGGGAGATGAGCTGAGGCTGCTTGCCGGAGTGCATCGGGGCGGACTGATCATCGGCAAGTCCGTTGAACTCAACGGTGAGCCGGGCGCCGTCATCGACGGCGGCGGCGAGGGCCGGGCCGTAACGGTGGATGCGCCCGATGTAACCATACGCGGCATCGAGGTAAGAGGGTCAGGCGGCCTGCTCGAAACCGAGGACGCCGGAATCTTCATTACGCCGAATGGGGACCGGGCCCTGATTGCAGGCAACCGGCTGATCGGAAACCTGATCGGCATTTATCTGAAAGGCCCCGACGACGCCCGGGTTGTCGGCAATGTGATCGAGGGCCGTCGGGATTTACGTCTCAACGAGAGGGGCAACGGTATACAACTCTGGAATACGCCTGGCTCGATCATCGAAGGTAACGAGATAACGGGGGGACGCGACGGCATTTTCGTGACCACCAGCAAGCGCAACATCTTCCGGCGCAATCTTTTGCGCGATGTGCGCTTTGGCGTGCACTACATGTACACGAATGACAGCGAGGTCAGCTGGAATATCTCGCAAGGCAACCATCTGGGTTTTGCCATCATGTATTCCTCGCATATCCTTGTGACGGGCAACCGCTCCGAAGGTGACCGGGACCACGGCATTTTGCTCAACTATACCAACCGGTCGCAATTCGTGGGCAACGCCGTTACGGGCGGCGCGCAAAAATGCGTATTCATTTACAATGCGAACCGGAACGTCTTTCGCGACAACTGGTTCGAGGGATGCGGCATCGGCATTCATTTTACCGCCGGTTCCGAGCGCAACGTAATTTCCGGCAACGCCTTCCTGGCCAACCGCACGCAGGTCAAGTATGTCGGCTCGCGCTTTGTCGAATGGTCCGAAAAGGGGCGCGGCAACTATTGGAGCGACAATCCGGCCTTCGATCTCAACGGCGACGGGCTGGCGGACCGGCCCTACAAGCCAAACGATCTGGTCGATCAGCTGGTCTGGCGGCATCCTTCGGCGAAACTCCTGCTGACGAGCCCGGCCTTGCAAGTTCTGCGCTGGGGCCAGTCGGCCTTTCCGGCGCTCTATCCCGGCGGCGTGCGAGACAGCGCGCCGCTTATGCTTCCCCCGCAAGCGCCGGCCGGCACGGAGCGCTGACATGGCCGCGGACCGCAGAATGATCGCGACGCCGGAAAATCTGCGCTCCAGCCCCGTGGCGGCGCGCCAGGACGGACTCGGTATCCAGCTCGACCGGGTGTCGAAGCAGTATGGGCGCCAGCCGGTCGTCAGGGATATCAGCCTCGATATCGCTCCGGGCGAGTGCCTGGCGCTGCTGGGTCCAAACGGCGCCGGCAAGACGACGCTGTTCAAGCTGATGCTCGGATTGGTTCGCCCAAACGGCGGCAGGGTCACGATCGATGGATTCGATCCGGCCACACGCACATTTCGCGCCGTTCGGGCCGGCATTGGCTTCCTGCCTGAGAATGTGTCCTTTCACGATGCGATGACGGGCGCGGAGGTGCTGGCCTTCTACGCGCGGCTGAAGGGCATTCCAGCCTCAGATTGCGCCCCATTGCTGGATCGCGTCGGTCTCACCGAGGCCGCGTCCAAACGCGTGCGGACCTATTCCAAGGGCATGCGTCAGCGCCTCGGTCTCGCCCAGGCCCTGCTCGGCAATCCGCGGCTTCTCATTCTGGATGAACCGACGACGGGGCTCGATCCGGCGCTGCGGCGGCGTTTCTTCGATATTCTGCGCAGCTTCAGCGAGGCCGGCGTCACCGTCGTCATCTCGTCGCACGCGCTCACCGAAATCGAGGCGCGCGCCGGGCGCTACGCCATTCTCCAAAGCGGTACCGTTTCCGCGCTCGGCACCTTGAGCGCGCTGCAGCGCGAAGCAGGTTTGCCGGTTCATATCCGTCTCACGCTGCCGCCGGACCGGGTTCAATCCATGATACGCCGGCTGGGCGAGCGCTGTACGGTGACGCCGGTAGGTGCCGGCCATATCGATCTGGCCTGTCCGGAGGCGGAGAAGATGGCGCTGATCCGGGAAATTATGAACGCCGATGCATCCGTCGAGGACATCGAGGTCCGCTCAACCTGCCTCGACGATATTTATGCGCATTTTGCGTCGGGGAGGGTGCGCAAATGAGGGTGTCCGTCATACTCGCGGTGAAGGAGTTTCGCGACGGGTTGCGCAATCGCTGGATCGCGGCGGCTGTTTTGCTGCTGGCCGGCCTTACGCTCGCGGTGACCTTTCTGGGCTCCGCGCCGGTTGGGACGACAAGCACCACAAGTCTTGCCGTGACTGTGACCAGTCTCTCCAGCCTGTCTGTCTACCTCGTGCCGCTGATCGCGCTTATGTTGTCTTATGATGCCATCGTTGGCGAGGCCGAGCGCGGCACATTGCTATTGCTTCTCGCCTATCCGGTATCGCGATGGCAGTTGATTGCCGGCAAGTTTCTCGGCCATCTCGCCATCCTTTCAGTGGCCATCATCATTGGATATGGCGCCGCAGCCATGGCTGTCGCCATGCTCACCGATACCGCCCCCGGCGATCTCCTTGCCTTGCTTGCGCTGGTCGGCAGTTCGATATTGCTTGGCGCGGTGTTTCTGATGCTTGGCTATCTGCTGAGTGCATTTGCCCGTGAGCGCGCGACTGCCGCCGGTCTGGCGATAGCTCTCTGGCTGGGCATGGTTCTGCTATATGATCTGGTCCTCCTGGGCGTTCTGCTGGCCGACGCATCCCATGTGATCGGCGAGCGGGTTTTCGCCGGCCTGTTGATCCTGAATCCGGCGGATGCCTTTCGTGTGTTCAATCTGACCCAATTCGACAGCGTCAGCGCCGTTGCCGGGCTGGCCGGACCCGGCATGACATCGGCGGCGTCCCCGACCCTGGCCCTTGGCGCCATGGCCGCCTGGGCCATTGTGGCGGGCCTTTTGGCCTATATTCGTTTTGGAGCGAGCGAACCATGAGAAAAGCTGTTCAGCACTTTCTCCTTTGCACGGCCGCGATGCTGGCGCTTTCGGGCTGCTATGGCGAGACCGGCGCGGAGTTGCCGGGCCCGCGTGAACTGACGCGCGATGCGGTGGGCCATTTTTGCCGGATGATCGTGGCGGATCATTCAGGACCCAAGGCACAGATTTTTGTCGAAGGCCGAGCCGAGCCCTATTGGTTCAGCTCGGTGCGCGATGCCTTTGCCTTCATGAAGCTGCCGGGTGAAACCAAGAATGTGCGCGCCATCTACGTCAACGATATGGGCAAGGCGGCCAACTGGAGCGCGCCCGAGCCGGGGACGTGGATCGACGCCAGAAAGGCCTATTTCGTGCTCGACAGCGCGCGCAAGGGCGGGATGGGGCTCAAGGAGACCGTGCCCTTCGCCACGCAAGACGCCGCCGCTGCCTTCATCGCCCAACATGGCGGCATTGTCGCCGATTTCTCGCAAGTTCCGGAGGACTATGTGCTGGGTGACGACACCGCGCCCACGACCGGCGACCGGCATATAGGCCACCATGGACCCAAGAAGAGCGGTGGAGATAGCTGATGTCACGCGGACCCGAAATCGTCACCCGGCGGCGGATGCTGAAGATCGCGGCTGCCGCGTGCGGCTCCGCTCTGCTGCCGTCGCACGGCTATGCGGCGGCGGAGCCTCTTGAGCCTGTTTCGTGGCGCGGAATTGCGCTCGGCGCGCCGGCCGAAATCAAGCTCTATTCAACCGACAGAGACGCCGCGCGGACCATCCTGCGGCAAGCGGTCACCGAGTTGCGCCGGCTCGAGGCGGTGTTCAGCCTCCACCAGAGCGAATCGGCGCTTTCCCGGCTGAACCGGCATGGCGAGCTTCGCAATCCTCCCCTCGACCTCATCCGCCTGGTGAGCGAGGCGAAGGGAGTCGCGGCTGCAACGGATGGGGCGTTCGACCCGACCATCCAGCCGCTTTGGCTGCACTATGCGGAGCATTTCGCGCGCCATCCAGGCGCAGGGCAGGGGCTCGCCTCGCGCGATATCGCGCGCGTTCTGGAGCTTGTCGACTATCGCGCCGTCGCGCTTGCATCCGACCGGATCGCCTTCGAGCGGCCCGGCATGGCGCTCAGCCTGAATGGTATCGCGCAAGGCTATATCACCGACCGGATCGCGGACATGCTGCGCGCCGAGGGCCTGGATCACATTCTCCTCGATCTGGGCGAGACGAGGGGGCTTGGCGCTCACCCGTCTGGCCGCCCCTGGCGCGTCGGCATTCATTCGCCCGGCGCCAAAGATGAGATCATCCGCAAAATCGAGCTGATTGACAGGGCCGTAGCGACGTCGGCGCCGCTGGGCACACCCTTCGAGCCGTCGGGAAAATTCCATCATCTGCTCGATCCACGCACGGGCCAGTGCGCCACCCTGTACCGGAGCGTTACGGTCACGGCCTCCAACGCGACCCTGGCGGACGCCTTCTCGACGGCCCTGGCGGTGACGGATTGGCGCAATATTCGCCACATTGTCCGCAAGACACCCGGATTGCGGGTGGCCGCTCTTGATCTGCGGGGAGCCTGGCTTGAAGCGCAGGCGTAGAGGTTGCACGCCGCCGCTTCGAGGACTGACGGCACGGTCTATTACAGCGAGGCCAAAAATGCATCCAGGCACCGGTCGTGCCAGGTTTCGGCGTGACCGCTCGCGTGGAATCCGACATGGCCGCCGCCCGGCGACAAAATCACGCGGATATTGGGCGGGCATCGCTTCTCCAGCGCCTCATAGGGGTCAGCAGGGATCCAGGGATCGTCGCGGGCGTGGATCATCAGTGTGGGCACGCGAATATTGCGGGCGACACGAGCGCCCGCAGTGCCGGCATAATAGTCGTCCGCACCGGAAAAGCCGTTGCGCGGCGCTATGAAGCCATCGTCATAGTCCCGGATTGTCCGGGCCTGGTGAATCGCGGCGCGTTCGGCCTCGCTGAGCCGCGCACCGGCTGCTGTGCTTTCCTTCTTCATCCGGGACAACAGCCATGCGTGATAGACGGTATTGCGCCGCGCCATGAGACGCCGCGCCGCCTGGGCAGGTTCGATGGGGGCCGACACCGTGGCCAGGCCGCGCACCGGCAGCTCGGCCGCCTGGCCGGCCATCAGGTTGATCAGCACATTCCCGCCCAGCGAAAAACCGATCAGCACCAACCCTTGCGACACAAGAGTGCTGTCGAGCATGGTGAGCGCGTCGCGGATATCGGATGCGCAGCCGGCGTGATAATGCCCGCCGCAGACGGGCCGCGAAGGGCCCGCGCCACGCAGATTGAGCCGCAGCACGCGTCTCCTCCTGTTCAGGTGAAAGGCTGCGCTGGCGCGAATATAGGCGCTGTCCTCGCATCCGGTGAGGCCGTGGAGCATAACCACCAGCGGCCCTTCTCCCGGGTGGCCGGGCGTATCAAGCATGGCCGCCAGCCTGTCGCCGCTGCCGTCGCCCAGCGGCAAGATTAACCGTTCCGATGTACCGGGCAATTCGGGTTCACCTGGCACCAGCCAGTTGCGGAGCGTCTGCAGATCGCCGCCCCACCATGGTGCGCGCGGATGAAAGAGCGGCGGGTGTTGCTCTGCTGTCACGCGCCGGGCGCCCTCCAGATCATCCGGTCGGCAAACCGCGCCGGGAGATATCGCCATCATGACAAGCCGCCGATTGTTCCGGTGTAACGAGACGCGCGCTTAGCGCATCGGAATAACTGAAACAACCCTTCTTGGCGCATGATCGACCCGGCCGCATCGCGCCCGGTCCGATCACAGACGCAAACCCCGACGGGGCCTGCCGACCCCGCTTTGGGCAGGCACCCGCCAGAGCGCTTCGGGAGGTCTCGGACAGGACGCCACCCCGTTCTGTCCAGAATAGCCGAAGCGTTCGGAGCCGTCGCTGTTAGAGCCATGACAGCGGCGGCTCTGCCTTGCCGGGCCTTCAGCCTTGCCATGCCCGGACAGGTGCGTTAAGGCTCGATTCAGCAAGGTTGCTTCAAACCTTTGGATTGGATGCCCGAAGTGGTTCCACGCCCTATAATCGGTCGTCGCAGGCATTCAGTCGCATCGCTATTCCGCGGGGAATCAGCAAAGACTGTTGAAAAAGCCATGGTTCGGCATAGTGTTTCAGTTGACCATGTCGACGGCGGGATGGAGCGCGGTCAATGAACGAACTGCTCGGTGCTTATTTTCCGGTCATAATCTTTATCGCCGTTGCTCTCGTAATTGGTCTCGCCTTGATGATCGCGCCGTTCGTCGTTGCCGTTTCCAGACCGGATCCCGAAAAGCTGTCTGCTTACGAATGCGGCTTCAAGGCGTTCGACGACGCCCGCATGAAATTCGACGTTAGATTTTATCTCGTCGCGCTGCTGTTCATCATCTTTGATCTTGAGGTTGCGTTTTTGTTTCCCTGGGCGGTGGCGTTCAAGGAGGCCGGCGTATTCGGCTTTTGGTCGGTTATGGTGTTTCTCGCCATTTTGACCATCGGTTTCATCTACGAATGGCGCAAAGGAGCACTCGAATGGGATTGATTGTCCCGTCTCCGGTGTTTGACCATCGCGGTGGAAGCGGATCGGCAAGCACGCCCGCGGCGCCCGATGCGCCCTATTATTCCGACATCTCCGATGAACTGGCCGACAAGGGTTTTCTCGTCACCTCGACGGATGAACTCATCAACTGGGCGCGCACCGGCTCGCTGATGTGGATGACTTTCGGGCTCGCATGCTGCGCGGTAGAAATGATGCAGGCGTCGATGCCGCGATATGACATCGAACGGTTTGGTTTTGCGCCGCGCGCCAGCCCCCGCCAGTCGGATGTCATAATCGTCGCGGGAACGCTTACCAACAAAATGGCTCCGGCAATTCGCAAGGTCTACGACCAGATGCCGGAACCGCGTTATGTGATTTCGATGGGAAGTTGCGCCAACGGCGGCGGCTATTATCACTATTCCTATTCCGTGGTGCGCGGTTGCGACCGTGTTCTGCCGGTGGACATTTATGTCCCGGGTTGCCCACCGACCGCGGAAGCCCTGGTCTACGGTATCCTGCTTTTGCAGAAAAAAATCCGCCGGACCGGAACGATTGAACGGTAAAGACTGCGGCGCTCGGGCGGGGAGACGATGGACGAGGCCCTCAAGGAACTTGGCGAGTATATCGCGGATGAAATGAGTGCGTCCGTCGAGACGTGCACGGTCTCTTATGGAGAGCTGACCGTCGTCTGCCTGCGCGAGGAAATTCCGGAAGTGCTGCGGTTTCTGCGCGACGACGCACGCTGCCGATTCTCATGTCTGATCGATATCGCCGGCGTCGACTATCCGGAACGCTCGCGACGCTTCGATGTCGTATACCACCTGCTCAGCCCTCGGCAGAATATGCGCATTCGAGTCAAGACCTCCACCGACGAAACGACGCCGGTACCGAGCTCGGTCGGCATTTTTCCGGCGGCGGAATGGTTCGAGCGCGAAGCTTTCGATCTTTACGGCATCTTGTTTTCCGACCATCCCGACATGCGGCGGATTCTCACCGATTATGGTTTTCGGGGGCATCCGTTGCGCAAGGATTTCCCGCTCACCGGATTTGTCGAGGTTCGCTATGACGACGACAAGAAGCGGGTGGTTTACGAACCGGTGAAACTGGCGCAGGAATTCCGGTCTTTCGACTTTATGAGCCCCTGGGAAGGCGCTGATTATCTCCTGCCCGGCGATGAAAAAGCCGGTGACGGGGATAACGGGAAGGCGGGGTCATGAAAGACACTCTGAAACCAGGCCTTGCGCATCAGTTTGAATTCAAGGTTCCACAATCGAAGACGGTTCCGCATCTCTTTCCCGAGGCGTCCGAATTCCAGGCTATGCCGGCGGTGCTGGCAACGGGCTTTATGGTCGGGCTGATGGAATGGACCTGCCTGCAATTGCTGGCGCCGCATCTCGATGACGGCGAAGGCAGCCTCGGCGTTCATGTCAACATATCGCACCAGGCGGCAACCCCTCCGGGCCTTACGGTCACCGTAAATGCGGAATGCACCGACGTCAGGGGGCCGCGCGCCTCTTTTCACGTCCGCGCCCATGATGGCGTCGATCTGATTGGCGAGGGCGATCATGAACGTTTCATCGTGAAGTGGAACCGTTTCAATGCGCGCGTTGACGAAAAACGCGCCATGGCGGCGGGTTAGGGCGGATTCTCATGGCCGAGACCGAAATCCGCAAATTCACACTCAACCTGGGGCCGCAGCACCCGGCCGCGCATGGCGTATTGCGGCTTGTGCTGGAGCTTGACGGCGAGGTGGTCGAGCGGGTCGATCCCCATATCGGACTTCTGCACCGTGGCACCGAAAAGTTGATCGAACACAAAACCTACCTGCAGGCGGTGCCCTATTTTGACCGGCTGGACTATGTCGCGCCGATGAACCAGGAGCATGCCTTCGCGCTCGCGGTCGAGCGGCTGCTCGGCATCGAGGTGCCAAAAAGAGGCCAGCTAATCCGTGTGCTCTACTCCGAGATTGGCCGGCTGCTCTCCCACCTGCTCAATGTCACGACGCAGGCGATGGACGTCGGCGCCCTGACCCCGCCATTGTGGGGGTTCGAAGAGCGTGAAAAGCTGATGATCTTTTATGAGCGCGCGAGCGGTAGCCGCCTGCATGCGGCCTACTTCCGCCCCGGCGGCGTGCATCAGGATCTTCCGCCGGAACTGATCGACGATATCGAGGCCTTCTGCGATCCCTTCCTCGATGTGTGCGACGATATTGAAGGTCTGCTCACCGACAACCGGATTTTCAAACAGCGCAATGTGGATATTGCCGTTGTCGAACTGGACGACGCCTTCGCCAGGGGATTTTCCGGTGTCATGGTGCGCGGCTCGGGCGCGGCCTGGGACTTGCGCAAGGCGCAACCTTACGAATGTTACGACGAGTTGGCGTTCGACATCCCTGTCGGCAAGAATGGCGATTGTTACGACCGCTATCTTGTCCGCATGGAGGAAATGCGCCAGTCGGTCAGTTTAATGCGGCAGTGCTGCGAGTTGCTGCGTAACGAGCAGGGTCCCGTTTCTGCGGTCAGTCAGAAAATCGTGCCGCCGAAGCGCGCGGAGATGAAGCGCTCGATGGAAGCGCTCATTCATCATTTCAAGCTCTACACCGAGGGCTATCACGTGCCGGCCGGCGAAGTGTATGCCGCTGTTGAGGCGCCGAAGGGAGAGTTTGGCGTCTATCTCGTTTCCGATGGTTCGAACAAGCCCTATCGATGCAAAATCCGCGCGCCGGGCTATGCCCATCTGCAAGCCATGGATTTCCTGTGCCGGGGCCATATGCTGGCCGATGTGGCGGCTGTTATCGGCTCGCTCGACATCGTCTTCGGGGAGGTCGACCGATGAGTGTGCGCCGTCTCGATTCCCTCCAGCCCAAGAGCTTCAAGTTCAACGCGGAAAATGCGCGCTGGGCAACAGCCCAGATGAAGAAATTTCCCAAGGGAAAACAGGCCTCCACCGTCATTCCGCTGCTGTGGCGCGCGCAGGAGCAGCATGGTGGCTGGCTGCCCGAACCGGCGATTCGCCATATCGCCGAAATTCTCGATATGGCGCAGATCCGGGTGCTGGAGGTGGCGACTTTCTACACCATGTTCAACCTCTCTCCGGTCGGCAAATATTTCGTGCAGCTGTGCGGCACGACACCCTGCATGCTGCGCGGCGCGGAGGAAATCAAAGAGGTTTGCCGGCGCGTCATCGGCCCGCAGGGCCAGGTGACCGAGGACGGGGTTTTTTCCTGGCTCGAAGTCGAATGCCTCGGGGCCTGCGTCAACGCGCCGATGGTGCAGATCAACAAGGACTATTACGAAGACCTGACAGGGGAGATCTTCGAACAGATTCTGATGGACCTCAGGGAAGGGAAAGAAGTGCCGCCCGGACCGCAGAACGGACGTCAATTCTCATGTCCCGAAGGAGGCCCGACGACGCTTCTGAACGGAGGCGCGGCAAAAGATGGCTCGCCGGCGAAGAAGCCCGCTGTGGCGCGCCGCAAGCCAAGGGCCAAGGGGGCCGGCAAGTAATGCTCGCTGACAAGGACCGCATCTTCCGGAACCTTTACGGAATTGAGGATTGGGGCCTCAAGGAAGCGAAGAAGCGCGGCGCATGGGACGGCACCAAGACGTTCATTCAGAACGGCCGCGACTGGGTCGTCGACGAGGTCAAGGCGTCGGGCCTGCGCGGACGCGGCGGCGCCGGTTTCCCCACCGGGCTCAAATGGTCCTTCATGCCGAAACAATCCGATGGCCGCCCGCACTATCTGGTCGTCAATGCCGACGAGTCGGAACCCGGCACCTGCAAGGACCGGGAGATTATGCGGCACGACCCCCATCTGCTGATTGAAGGCTGCCTGCTGGCGTCATTCGCGATGGGCGCGAATACGGCCTACATCTATATCCGCGGCGAGTTCATCCGCGAGCGCGAAAGATTGCAGGCGGCTGTCGACGAGGCCTATGAGGCGAAGCTCATCGGCAAAAAGAACATTCATGGCTGGCCCTTCGATCTGTATATCCATCACGGCGCCGGCGCGTATATCTGCGGCGAGGAGACGGCGCTGCTTGAAAGCCTTGAAGGCAAGAAGGGCCAGCCGCGCCTGAAGCCGCCATTTCCCGCCAATGCCGGCCTCTACGGAGCGCCGACGACTGTCAACAATGTCGAAAGCATCGCCGTCGCGCCCGATATTCTGCGGCGTGGCGCGACGTGGTTCGCTGCGCTGGGGAAGCCGAACAACGCCGGGACCAAGCTTTTCTGCATATCGGGCCACGTCAACCGGCCCTGCAATGTCGAAGAGGAAATGGGCATATCCTTGCGCGACCTGCTGGAGCGGCATGCCGGCGGCGTGCGCGGTGGCTGGGACAATCTGCTTGCGGTTATTCCCGGCGGCTCATCTGTGCCCTGTCTTCCGGCAGACACCTGCGGGAGCCTGTCGATGGATTTCGACAGTTTGCGCGAGCTCAAATCCGGGCTCGGCACCGCGGCGGTGATCGTTATGGACAAGAGCACCGATATCATTCGCGCGATTGCCCGGCTGTCATATTTTTACAAACATGAAAGCTGCGGACAATGCACGCCCTGCCGGGAGGGGACGGGCTGGATGTGGCGCGTTCTGGAGCGCATGGCGCGCGGGGAAGCGCAGAAGCGCGAAATCGACATGCTTCTGGAGGTGACCTACCAGATCGAGGGTCACACCATATGCGCGCTAGGCGATGCGGCGGCCTGGCCGGTTCAGGGGCTGATCCGGCATTTTCGCCACGTTATCGAGGAACGCATCGACCAGTATGCCGCCAATCCGAATCCGGATGGCGCCGTGCGTGAACCGGTCGCGGCGGAATAGAGATTTGAGGGGAACGGGTAGAGCGTCATGCCCAAGCTGATAATCGACGGCACGGAGATCGAGGTCGAAGACGGGATCACCCTGATTCAGGCTTGCGAGGCCGCGGGCGTGCAGATACCGCGCTTCTGCTATCACGAGCGGCTGTCGATCGCGGGAAATTGCCGCATGTGCCTGGTGGAAGTGACAGGCATGCCGAAACCGGTGGCGTCCTGCGCGCTGGGCGTGAACGATCTGCGCCCCGCTCCCGACGGCACCCCGCCGGAGATCCAGACCAAGTCCGAAACCGTCAAGATGGCCCGTGAGGGCGTGATGGAGTTCCTGCTGATCAATCATCCGCTCGACTGCCCGATCTGCGACCAGGGCGGTGAGTGCGATCTGCAGGACCAGGCCATGACATATGGCGTGGATGCGAGCCGCTACGCGGAAAACAAAAGGGCGGTCGAGGACAAAAATATCGGGCCGCTGATCAAGACGATGATGACGCGCTGCATTCACTGCACGCGCTGCGTCCGCTTCATGAGCGAAGTCGCCGGGGTCGAGGAGCTGGGAGCCATCGGGCGCGGCGAAGATGTGGAAATCACGACCTATCTGGAGCAGGGCATGAGGTCGGAGCTTTCCGGCAATGTCATCGATCTTTGTCCCGTGGGCGCCCTGACATCGCGGCCATACGCTTTTGCTGCCCGGCCATGGGAGCTGCGGAAGACGGAAACCATCGATGTGATGGATGCGCTCGGCAGCAATATCCGCGTTGACACGCGCGGCCGGGAAGTGATGCGCATCATGCCTCGCAATAATGACGATGTGAATGAGGAGTGGATTTCGGACAAGACGCGGTTCATCTGGGATGGGCTGCGCACGCAGCGCCTCGATCAGCCCTATATCCGCAAGGGCGGCAAGCTTCGCCCGGCCAGCTGGGATGAGGCTCTGGCGGCGGTCGCGCGCAGGCTGAAAAAGGCGCCGGGCAACCGCATAGCCGCGATCGCCGGTGATCTCGCGGCCGCGGAAGAGATATTCGCTCTCAAGGATCTCCTGACGGGGCTCGGTTCGCCGAACATGGATTGCCGCCAGGATGGCGCGGCGCTCGATCCCGCAAAAGGACGTGCGAGCTATCTCTTCAATTCCGGCATCGCGGAGATCGACGAGGCCGACGCCATATTGCTGATCGGCACCAATCCGCGCGTCGAGGCGGCGGTTCTGAATGCGCGTATCCGCGAGCGCTGGCGGCGCGGCGGGTTATCGGTCGGTCTCATCGGCCGCGAAGCGGCGCTGACCTACGACTATGACTATCTCGGCGCCGGGCCGGACACGCTCAGGCAGGTCGCGGCCGGCAAGCATCCTTTCCACCGGGTTCTCAAGCGCGCCAAGAGGCCAATGCTCATCCTGGGGCAAGCTGCGCTGTCGGGGAGCGATGGGGCAGCGGTGGCAACTTTGGCCGCGCAGATAGCAAGTGCGACGGGAATGCTTGCTTCGGGCTCCAACGGGTTCAATATCCTGCATTTAGCCGCCGCGCGTGTCGGCGGGCTCGATCTGGGCTTCGTTCCTGGCAAGGGCGGTCTGAACACGGCCGCTATTCTGCGCGCGGCGAAAGCGGGGAAACTCGACGTGCTCTATTTGCTTGGCGCCGACGAATGCAACCTGGAGGATCTCGGCAACACTTTCGTGATCTATCAGGGCACCCATGGCGACGCCGGCGCGCAGGCCGCCGATGTGATTTTGCCCGGTGCCGCCTATACCGAAAAGAGCGGCACCTATGTCAATATGGAAGGCCGGACGCAACTCACCCAGCGCGCGGCGTTCCCGCCCGGCGATGCCCGCGAGGATTGGGCGATAATCAGAGCCCTTTCCGGTCATACCGGCGAACCACTGGCCTATGACAACCTTTCGGCGCTGCGCGGCGCCATGTATGACGCGCATCCGCATCTGGCGCATATCGGCGCACGCGAGGCCGGTGACGCCGCGGATATTGAAAAGCTGTCGAAAGCCCGCGCGGCCCTGGGCAAGAAAGCCTTTGGCCAGGCGGTGGCCGATTTTTACCTGACAAATCCGATAGCCCGGGCATCCGCTGTCATGGGTCAGATGAGCGCGCTTGCGGGCGCGCCGCGCACAAGGGCGACCGGCACCGATGGTTGAATTCTGGTGGACATATATCTGGCCCGTCGTGGTGGTCGCCTTCCAAAGCGTCTTGCTGCTTGCCAGTTTGCTCATTGCCATCGCTTTCC
Source organism: Hyphomicrobiales bacterium (assembly GCA_021775575.1). Lineage (GTDB taxonomy): Bacteria > Pseudomonadota > Alphaproteobacteria > Rhizobiales > Methyloligellaceae > JAJFHO01. The sequence continues at coordinate 3,723 of JAJFHO010000197.1, read as the reverse complement.
TGCTGGTGGCGGACCGGAAGATATGGGCGGCGGTGCAAATGCGGCGCGGGCCCAATGTGGTCGGCCCCTTCGGCCTGCTGCAGTCCTTCGCCGATTTCCTGAAATTCGTCTTCAAGGAGCCGATCGTGCCATCGGGTGCCAACAAGGGCGTATTTCTTCTGGCCCCCCTGGTGTCGTCCGTTTTGGCGCTTTCCGCCTGGGCCGTGATCCCGGTCAACGAGGGCTGGGCGGTTGCCGATATCAATGTCGGCATTCTGTTCGTATTCGCTATCTCCTCGCTGGAGGTTTATGGCGTGATCATGGGCGGATGGGCGTCGAACTCGAAATATCCATTTCTGGGCGCGCTGCGCTCGGCGGCGCAAATGGTGTCCTATGAGGTCTCCATCGGTTTCGTCATCATCACCGTTCTACTCTGCGCCGGGTCGCTGAACCTCACGGAGATCGTATTGGCTCAGAAGGGGGATTTGGGACTGTTCAACTGGTATTGGCTGCCGCTGTTCCCGATGTTCGTGATTTTCTTTATCTCCGCGCTTGCGGAGACGAACCGTCCGCCCTTCGATCTGCCGGAGGCGGAATCGGAACTCGTCGCCGGCTTCATGGTCGAATATTCCTCCACGCCTTATTTGCTGTTCATGCTCGGCGAATATGTCGCGATCGTGCTGATGTGCGCGCTCACCACTATTCTGTTTCTGGGCGGCTGGCTGCCGCCGTTCGACGTGGCGCCGTTCAACTGGCTGCCGGGTGTTTTCTGGTTCGTTTTCAAGGTCTGCATCATGTTCTTCATGTTCTCCATGGTGAAGGCAATGGTGCCGCGTTACCGCTATGACCAGCTTATGCGGCTGGGGTGGAAGGTGTTCCTGCCGCTGTCCCTGTTCATGGTTGTCGCCGTCGCCGCCGTTTTGCAGTTTTCCGGTTTAGCGGGATGAGGAGCAAGGGAAACTGACCATGGGAAATATCCTGCAATCAGCGAAGTCGCTCCTTCTTCTGGAATTCGTCTCCGCATTCTGGCTGGCGATGAAATATTTCTTCAGACCCAAGGCGACGTTGAACTATCCCTTCGAGAAGGGACCTCTTTCTCCGCGGTTTCGCGGCGAGCATGCGCTTCGCCGCTATCCCAACGGCCAGGAGCGCTGCATCGCGTGCAAGCTGTGCGAAGCGATTTGCCCGGCCCAGGCGATCACCATCGAGGCGGGGCCGCGCCAAAATGACGGAACGCGCCGGACGACGCGCTATGACATCGACATGGTCAAATGCATCTATTGCGGCTTCTGCCAGGAAGCCTGTCCGGTCGACGCGATTGTCGAGGGGCCGAATTTCGAATTCGCGACCGAGACGCGCGAAGAGCTTTATTTCGACAAGGCGCGGCTGCTTGCCAATGGCGACCGCTGGGAGCGTGAGATTGCCAAGAATCTCTCGCTCGATGCGCCCTACAGATAAGCGTTGCGGGGAGCGCAGCGCACAGGACTGATGGAAATGCAGATTGTCACCGCCTTGTTCTTCTATCTTTTCGCCTCCATCACGGTGGCGGCGGGCTTCATGGTGATCGCGTCGCGCAATCCGGTGCATTCGGTGCTTTTCCTGATCCTCGCCTTCGTCAATTCCGCCGGTCTTTTCATATTGCTCGGGGCGGAATTTCTCGCGATGATCCTGATCGTCGTTTATGTCGGCGCGGTCGCGGTACTGTTCCTGTTCGTGGTCATGATGCTGGATGTGGACTTTGCCGAACTGCGCGCCGGATTTTTGAGATATTTGCCGGTGGGAGCGCTGATCGGGGTCATTCTCCTGATCGAGCTGGTGCTGGTCGTCGGGTCGTGGACCATCACGGCGGATGTTTCCGCGCGCGCGACCGCGCCCGTGCCGCCGCTCGCCAACGTAACCAACACCGAGGCGCTGGGCCGGATCCTCTACACAAAGTATGTCTATTTCTTCGAGGCGGCCGGCATGATTCTGCTGGTCGCGATGATTGGCGCCATCGTCCTTACCCTCCATCACAAGGAAGGTGTAAAGCGGCAGAGCATTCCGCGGCAGGTCGGGCGCCGCCGCGAGGATGGCGTCGAGATCAAACAAGTCGAAACCGGCAAGGGAATCTGACGGGCAGGGCTTCATGGAAATTGGATTGTCACATTATCTGACCGTTGCCGCGATCCTGTTCACGCTGGGCGTGTTCGGCATTTTTCTTAATCGGAAGAATGTCATCGTCATCCTGATGTCCATCGAGCTCATGCTGCTGGCGGTCAACATCAACATGGTCGCCTTTTCGGTGCATCTCGGCGACATGGTCGGGCAGGTCTTCGCGCTGCTTATTCTCACCGTCGCCGCGGCGGAGGCGGCGATTGGCCTTGCGATCGTCGTCGTCTACTACCGCAACCGCGGATCGATCGCCGTCGAAGACATCAATCTGATGAAGGGCTAGGGGACGGATGTATCAGGCAATCGTCTTTCTGCCGCTTGCCGGCGCGCTGATCGCGGGGCTGTTCGGCCGCGCATTAGGCGCGCGCGCGAGCGAAATCCTCACGACCAGTTTCGTGCTGATCGCCGCGGCGCTGTCCTGGGTCGCCATTTTCCAGGTTGGTGTCGGCGGGGACGAGGCACGGCATGAGATTTTCCAGTGGATCAACTCAGACAAACTCTCCGTTTCCTGGGCGCTCAGGATAGACACGCTCACCGCCGTTATGCTGGTCGTCGTCAATTCGATTTCGGGTCTCGTGCATGTCTACTCGATCGGTTACATGCACGACGATCCGCACCGGCCGCGTTTCTTCGCTTATCTGTCGCTGTTTACCTTCGCAATGCTGGCGCTGGTGACGGCCGACAATTTCCTGCAGCTCTTTTTCGGCTGGGAAGGCGTTGGCCTGATGTCCTACCTGCTGATCGGAATCTGGTATCACAAGCCGGAATCCAACGCGGCGGCGATCAAGGCGTTCGTCGTCAACCGCGTCGGCGATTTCGGCTTCGCGCTCGGCATCTTCGCGATTTTTGCCATCTTCGGCGCGATTGAATTCGATACCGTCTTCGCCGCCGCGCCCGACTATGTCGGCAAGAGCTTCCACTTCCTCAATTGGGAAGTCGATATCCTGACCACGATTTGCCTGCTGCTGTTCATGGGGGCGATGGGAAAGTCGGCGCAGTTCCTGCTTCATACCTGGCTGCCCGACGCCATGGAGGGGCCGACACCGGTGTCGGCCCTGATCCACGCCGCGACCATGGTCACGGCGGGCGTATTCATGGTTGCGCGCCTGTCGCCGCTGTTTGAATTGAGCCCGACAGCGCTGTCCGTCGTGACATTCTTCGGTGCGACCACCGCCTTTTTTGCGGCGACCATCGGCCTGGTGCAGAACGACATCAAGCGTGTCGTCGCCTATTCGACCTGCTCGCAGCTCGGCTACATGTTCGTCGCCCTCGGCGTCGGCGCCTATGGCGTGGCCATATTCCATCTCTTCACGCACGCCTTTTTTAAAGCCCTGCTGTTTCTGGGGTCGGGCTCGGTCATCCATGCGATGCAGGATGAGCAGGACATGCGCAATATGGGGGGCTTGCGTAAAGTGATCCCGCTTACCTGGGTGACCATGCTTATCGGAACGCTGGCGCTGACCGGATTCCCGCTCACCGCCGGCTATTTTTCCAAGGATGCGATCATCGAATCCGCCTTCGCGGCGCATAGCGGCATCGGCATGTATGCCTTCATATTGACCGTCGCGGCGGCGTTTTTGACCTCCTTCTATT
>JAJFHO010000196.1 GCA_021775575.1 Hyphomicrobiales bacterium | reverse complement strand
CTTTTCCCTCGGCTTGCGCCCGCGGCCGCGCTGGCCACTTGAGCGCCGGGAACGTCCGGAATCCGCACTGTCTTCCGCCGATGGCGGTTCACCGATCCAGGCAATCTCCTTGCGGACGAGTGCCTCGATGGACCGGATGGCGGGCAATTCAGCCGCCGTCACAAGAGTTGCGGCGCATCCTTTTCGTCCCGCGCGGCCGGTGCGCCCGATACGGTGGACATAGTCTTCGGGATGAATGGGTACGTCGAAATTGAAAATATGACTGACGTCTGGAATGTCGAGACCGCGCGCCGCGACGTCGCTAGCGGCAAGAAAGGCGATCTCGCCGCTGCGAAAGCCATTTAGTGTCGCCGTTCGCTGGTGCTGGTCCAGATCGCCGTGCAGCGCCGCCGCATTGAAGCCGTGCTTGACAAGCGAACGGTGGAGCGTCGCGACATCGCGTTTGCGGTTGCAGAACACGATGGCATTCTGGACATCCTGACCCTTCATAAGTTCGCGCAAAGCCGCGCGTTTTTGCTTGGGGTCGCTCGGCGTGAATTTTAGCCATTGTTCGATGTTCGATGCGGTCGTGCTGGGCGGCGTGGCTTCAATACGTTCCGGCGACCGAAGGAATGCATCGGCCAGCCGCTGAATTTCCGACGGCATCGTCGCGGAGAAAAACAGGGTCTGCCGCCGTGGCGGGATCAGTTTCGATATCCGTTCGATATCCGGGATGAAGCCCATGTCCAGCATCCTGTCGGCTTCGTCTATGACCAGGATTTCAATGCCGGTCAGAAGCAATTTGCCGCGCTGAAAATGGTCAAGCAACCGGCCTGGCGTTGCGATCACCACATCGGCGCCGCGGTCGAGTTTCCGGAATTGCTCATCGAACGATACGCCGCCGATCAGCAGTGCGACCGTGAGCTTGTGATTGACGCCCAGCGTTTCGAACGCTTCCACAACCTGGGCGGCCAGCTCGCGGGTCGGCTCGAGGATCAGGGAACGCGGCATGCGCGCCCGCGCCCGCCCGCGCTCGAGCTTGGTAAGCATCGGCAGCGCAAAGGCGCCGGTCTTGCCGGTGCCGGTCTGGGCAATGCCGAGCACATCGCGCCCTTCCATCGCTATGGGGATGGCTTTCTCTTGTATGGGGGTCGGGGTTTCAAAACCGGCCAATTCTATGCCGGAGAGGACTTTCGGGCTGAGACCGAGGTCGGAAAACTTCATTAATGATCTTTGCTTAGGGGCCGTATCTGTTACGGCAGTTCACATTACCTCCCAGTACAGGAGGGCTCCGCGATTCGCGCAGCGGTTATTTGGGCCCGAGCATAGGGTGAGGATGGCATTTGTCAAATCATGCGGCGGTCAAAGTGCCGGATTTCTCCTATAATTCGCTGCGCGGCGGTCAACTGGATTGGCTGGCGGGGGCCAGCCAGCCAGGCCGATATGCCGGTTTGTGGCCACCGAGCCGCACAATAGTGCCGGGTCCGCGCAATTTGTTTGGCCGGCTCGCCAGTGCGTGGGAAAAGGAAATATGAGCGATTTCGATAGCGAACCCGACAGCGATGTCGCCAATGTGATCATCCGCCCGCCGACCCTGTTTCTCGGCGGGCTTGCCATGGGCGCTATCCTCGAAATCTTCTGGCCGCTGGGGCCCGGGCTTGTTCAAGGCAGCTGGAAACCCGTGGTTATCGGCTTGTTCTTTGCCGCATGTGGCGTCGCACTGGCCTATCATAGCGTCAGGGGATTGCTGAATGCCGGCACGTCTTTCCGTTTTGACGAAGGAACGAATCTGGTCGTGTCCAGCGGGCCTTACAGGCTGTCGCGCAACCCGATTTATATCGGTTTGGTGATTGCTTATTTCGGCCTTGCGCTGGCCCTGACCAGCGGTTGGGCGCTTATCCTTCTTCCGCTTTGTGTCGTGGTGCTCCAAAGAGGGGTCATTCTGCGCGAGGAGGAATTTATGGCGCGGAAATTCGGCGAGGGCTACCGGGCCTACAAGGGCAAGGTTCCGCGCTGGCTGTAGCGGCGGTTTCAAGCAGCCGCAAGCCCGGCCTTTGCAGCGTTTCTGGAAGGAGCGGAGAGTGTCCGTCAATCGGCGGCGGTGCGAAGTTGCCACTCCAGCATCGCGCGCACCGTCTCGACTTCGCCTCCCTCCAGCCTTCCGTGCCGGGCAAGGAATTCGCGCATCTTGCGCGCCGAATAGCGTCCGGTCAGCGTTCCGTCCCGCAGCAGCAGTTTCGTCCGCGCCAGCCGCTTTGCATTGCCGTGACAAACGCGGCATTTCTGCTTGAAGAGGCCGCCGGTGCGGACCTGGTGCATGAACATTTCGGCAAGCGCCGCGATCTCTTCTCGAGAAGGTCTGCCGAAATGGCCGTTAAGAAAATCCTCGACCGGGACCGCTTGGCTTTCGCCGACCAGCCTTCCATCCGGCGTGAGGGTCAGGGACTTGCGGGCGAAGTCGCCGCCATGCGCCTCGTGACACCGGCTGCAGCGCTCCTCGAAAACGCCGTGCGGGTCGACCGCCTGCGCCGCGGCTGTACCGGCCGTCCACATGAACAGGGCGAAGCAGGTCATCAAAAGGGCGCGCCACATGGGCTTCTTTCCGGCAAACTATGCTGAAGCCACAGTTGCATGAGCGCCGGGCGGCGCCATGACTTGCGTCAAGCACAGCCTAGATATCCAGCCCTTCCGCGAACTCGGCGTTTTCCTGGATGAACCGGAAACGCGCTTCCGCCTTGGTACCCATCAGCTGATCCACCGCCTTCGCGGTTTCCTTGCGGTCGGCTTCCGCGATCTCGACGCGCAACAGCGTACGGGCCGACCGCTCCATCGTCGTTTCTTTAAGCTGTTTGGGAAGCATCTCGCCTAAGCCTTTGAATCGGCTTATTTCAATCTTCCCTCGACCAGTGAATTCTTCTTCCAGAAGGACGTCTTTATGGGCGTCGTCGCGGGCGTAGAGCGTCTTGCCGCTCTGCGCGATCCGGTACAGCGGCGGCACGGCGAGAAAAAGATGGCCGTTGTCGATCAACTCCGGCATCTGGCGCTGGAAAAAAGTCAGCAGCAGCGAGGCGATATGCGCGCCGTCGACGTCGGCGTCGGTCATGATGACGACCTTCTCGTAGCGCAGATCGTCGTCGCGGTAGCTTGCACCGGTACCGCAGCCCAAGGCCAGGGTGAGATCGGACAGAAGCTGGTTATCGGCCATTTTGGCCGTCGTCGCGCTGGCGACATTCAGGATTTTGCCGCGCAAGGGCAACACGGCCTGGGTCGCGCGGTCGCGCGCCTGTTTCGCCGAGCCGCCGGCGGAGTCGCCCTCGACAATGAAGATTTCCGTCCCCTCGCGGCCCTTCGCCGAGCAATCGGCGAGCTTGCCCGGAAGACGCAGCTTGCGCACCGCCGTCTTGCGGTTGACCTCGCGCTCGCGCCGCCGCCGCAAGCGTTCCTCGGCCCGTTCCACCACCCAGTCGAGCAGCTTGTTGGCCTGGTTCGGGCTCGCCGTCAGCCAGTGATCGAACTCGTCGCGCACCGCCGTCTCGACAATGCGTACGGCTTCCTGGGTCGCCAGCCTGTCCTTGGTCTGGCCCTGGAATTCGGGCTCGCGGACGAACACCGAGAGCATTGCCGCCGCCGTGCCAAGCACATCGTCGGCGGTGATTTGCGCGGCCTTCTTGTTGCCGGCAAGCTCGCCATAGGCGCGCAGACCCTTGGTCAGCGCCGCGCGCAGGCCCGCTTCATGGGTGCCGCCGTCCGGCGTCGGCACCGTGTTGCAGTAAGAACTCAGGAAGCCGTCGGCGCCGCCGATCCAGCACACCGCCCATTCCACCGTGCCGTGGCCGCCGGATTTCGAAACCTTGCCCGCGAAGGCGTCATTGGTGACGGTGGCGGTGCCCTCGATGCGCCGTGCCAGAAAGTCCTTCAGGCCACCGGGAAAGTGGAGCACCTCCTTTACCGGCGTTTCGTCCTTGTCCTTGATCAGCGCGGGATCGCAGGACCAGCGGATTTCCACGCCGCCAAACAGATAAGCCTTGGAGCGCGCGGTGCGGTACAGCCGGTCGGGCTTAAAGCCGGCATTCTTGCCGAAGATGTCCGGATCGGGCCTGAAGCGCACGCTGGTGCCCCGGCGGTTCTTGATCGGCCCAAGCTTTTCGAGAGGGCCTTGCGGCAGACCCCTGGCGTAAACCTGCCGGTAGAGCTGCTGGCCGCGCGCGACCTCGACCTCGAGATGTTCCGACAGCGCGTTGACCACCGACACGCCGACGCCGTGCAGGCCGCCGGAAGTGTCATAGACCTTGGAATCGAATTTGCCGCCCGCATGCAGCGTGGTCATGATGACTTCGAGAGCCGACTTGTCCTTGAATTTCGGGTGCGGGTCGATGGGCACGCCGCGGCCATTGTCGGCCACGTTCAGCCAGCCATCCTTGTCCAGCGCCACTTCGATCCAGTTGGCATGGCCGGCAACGGCCTCGTCCATGGAATTGTCGATCACCTCGGCGAACAGATGATGCATCGCCTTCTCGTCGGTGCCGCCGATATACATGCCCGGGCGCCGCCGCACCGGTTCCAACCCTTCCAGCACCTCGATGTCGGCCGCTGTATAGCCCGCTTCGCCAGGGGAGGTATGGCCCCCCTTGGAGCGCGCGCGCTTCGCCTTTTTCGCTTTCGCAGGGGCGATCGGCTCGGCGTCGAGCTCCGCTTCAAGCTTGGCGAAAAGGTCCCGCGATGCGGCCATTTTTTATGTCCCTGTCGTGCCCTTCAGGCACTCCTCGCCTGTTGTTTGGCGTTTCAAGAATCACATGATTCAGGCGCGAATCTCTTGTTTCAGTGTAGCCACGCTTGGTGGCACGGCAAATGGGGTTTTTCAAGATTGGGGGCAGGGGAGTACTTCTCTCTGATTGTCATCCCCATTTTCTCTGCGTCATTGCCGGGCGCTGACCCGGCAACCCATGCGGATTATCACCCCCCTCATGTGCAGGCGGCTCCATCGCATGGGCCTCCGACTCAAGCCCGGCGGCGACGAAAGAGAAAATCACTCCACCCGGACGTGCCCTGCACCCCTAATCCCGCCCATAAACAACCTGCGCATTATGCAGCCCGGTGCCGCGATAGCCGGCTTCGCAGCCGGCGAGATAGATCAGCCACAGTCGATATCGAGCAGGCGCGCGCCCTTGACCAGGTCCGCGCGTTGCAGCGTTACGTCGATCTTGTGGCGTTGCGCGGTTTCGAGGTCCCAGTCCAGATCGTCGAAAAAGGCGCAGGAATAGACCATATCGTCGTCGAGGAAGGATTTGAACAAATCGTTGCCCCGGTCATAGTGGTGGGACGACTGGGAGTGACTTTTGGCGGGATCGTTGGCGTCGTGGCCAACGCCGAGCGCGCGCGTCACCGCGAAAGCGAGCCGCTCCAGCAGCCGCAATTCGGCGGCGCCGTGGGACAGCATGGCGCGGATGAAGGGTTCGAGCTGATCGGGGTCGATGTCCCATTTGCCGTCGACGAAAGTTTCGCCCAAGCCCAGCGAGCCGCGCAGAGAACCCAGTCCCGCAAATAGACCCCGCCGGGGTGCCTCGCCCGGCGGGGTCTGTAAGATGGGATCCATCCTGAAAGGGCTTTTCGGGTTTTGCAGGGTCGCTGTCGGATCGCTCGCGCCGTTGGCCTCAGCCCGTGCCGGCCAAGACGCTGATATCCGCGCTGACATCCTGCCTGTGTGTCGCCCCGCCCGGGTCATCCGGGCCTTATCAAGTTTCGCGGTGCCTGTTTACGTTTCCGGCCGGTGGTTTGCGGATAAGCCCACACCTTTCCCACACGGAACTTCTGCCACCCGAAACTTTTCGGATCATGTTTGATTGTCTGAAAGGGTGCCGTCCCGGTTCTGGCGAGCGCTTCGCGCTCAAGCCCGGAACGGCATGCGTTCGCCCGGAGGAGTCATTTTCTTAAACCCCCTTTTGTGACTGCAGCATCAATGATGCACCTGGAGTCGTCACTCGTCAAATCACGAATCGACAAGGCATGGATGAAAGTGGCCCCGTGTCCATTGCGTGGCCCGGGGCAAGACGGCATCATGGAGGCGCGGGCGAGACGGCGGGGCCGGGCGGTACAGGGAGCGTGACATGAGTGTATCGGTTTTTGCTTCACGGAAATTCGCGGCGGTTTTGTTCCTCCTGGGCGCCCTGAATTTGCTCATGGCCCCCTGTCATGCGCAGACCCGCGCCGAGCCGGGCGATGTCGAGGGCGTGATTGCTCTCGTCCGCCAGCAGGCCAATTTCTTCCGGGGCAGGCCGAGCCCGGGGCGCAAGGCCGGCGCCGCGCCGCGGATCGAGAAAGACGCTTTCGCCGATTTCGTGCCGAGCGTGGCGGTTCCGGGCGGGTTGCCGCCGGTGCTGCGTGCCTTTGCCGAACGGCTCGCCAAACAGGACTGGCCGGGGCTGCTCGCTTTCTTCGACTCCGAACATCTCGATGCCCAGCTGAACCTGTATATGAGCGACACCTTCATGTTCGGCTGGCTCGGCAAGCCGGGGAACCGCTCCGTCGCGACGGTGATCCAGCTCTATTTGTATGAGACCATACAGCTCGCCCATCAGGACGATTCCAACCGTATCGCGCGTGAGGATATGGATGGGATCAAAAGCATATCCTACCGCAACCTGAGCAACGACGGCGACTATCTGACGGTCAGCTTCGTGGTGCGGCTTGCCGACGGACGGCGCACGCGCGGGCAAGTCTACATCGAGAAGGACACACTGAAATTTTTCGGCCCTGTCGGATAGGGCCGAACCCGCGCGCCTTCCATTTCGGGACTTATTTTTTCACCGGCGGCAGGGGGCCGAGATAGCCGACAATGCCGCGTTTTGCTTCCGGTTTAGCCATTTCACGCAGATATTCGGTTTCCCTCGGCAAGTCCTTGTACGGGTGCTGGGCAACGACGACCAGATAACCATGGCCGCCGATGTCGGCATGATGGTAGACCGAGGTCGCCTCCGCGCCATGCGGCATGGTGAGAATCGGTACCGGCTTCGCCGCGCCGGGCGCCCAGGTCCAGACCCGGTCGATCTCGTGGCCGCTGGAGTCCTCGGCGATGAAGAGCAGCCCCGCGCCGAATGCGATATTGTCCGGATTGGCGATTGCGGATGTGAGGCAGGGGTTGAGCGGATCGCCGTCTTTCGCCGGAATGCCCTGAAGCGCCGGGCGCATACTCCGTGCGACATAGCCGGAGCCGATTTGCGCGTCCGCCGCGACATCGAGTGCAAACACCGCGCCGCAGTTATTGCGTGCAAGGCGGATATGGTTGGGGCCGCCGCGATCCGCCTTGTCCGCGTCCAGCATGCCCCTGTTTATCTGCGAAATCGCCATATAGAGGGTTCTGGCCGCTTCGTCATAGGCGAGGCCCTCAGCCTTGCGGAATTCGATGGTCGCGCCTTTGAGCGCGGCGGTGCGGCGGGTCTCGAGGCGCGAGGCAATGAGCTCCTTGCCCGGTTTCGCGCGCACGCATTCGCCAACCTTGCCGAGGCCATAGACAAACTGGTTGATCGATGTGAATCCGGCGTCGCATTTGCCGCTATCGGGCAGTGGCCTGACGTCGAGCAGATCGGCGATACCAACTCCGGCGTCGATGGCCTTGCCGATGGCGGCCGCATCCGTCCGTCCCAGGGAAATCCAGTCAATGGCGCCCGTGGCGCTCGCGTCGGGCTCCCAGCGCGCGGCATAAAGCGCGCCGCTCGACAAATCGGCCGGCTTGTCGGCCACGAACATGAAAAAACCGCCATTGGTGTCGTCGTCGCTCATATAGACGGTGCGGCGGTCCGGCATCACATAGCCGACCTCATGGGAAAAGCGGCCCGCGGCATAGTGCTTTTCGGCCCGCGTGCCGCCGCGCTCGTCCACATGCACTTCCGTGAGATAGCCATATTTGTAGGGCTGGAGATGCTTTTTGAGCTGAACCGTCGTCGCCGTTTCAAAGGGCACGCCGAAATAGCGCAGCATGCCGCGCGAGAAGTCCGTTGCGAAAAGATGCTCCGCGCCGCCGGCCATGATTTCGAATTTGCGCGCATCGGGCGGAAATTCCTCCGATCCCAGATGCGTGCCCCACGCGGTCACGATGCCGGCGCAGGGAATCCACAAGCCCCCGAGCGAGGAGAAATCGACCGGCCTGGTGGAAACAGCCGTCAGCGTTCCGTCGCCGGCCTGCTCCAGTTCGCTGATATAGATGCCGCCCGGTGCGTTTTCGATATGGGTGAGGGCGAAAAGTTTCGCGCCCGCCTGAATGAGGGAGGTGTGGTCGGGAAGCGGCTCGGTCAGGGAATCGCCCTTCACCGGCGCTACCGGATTGCCGCTTTGGTCATTCACGGTGCCGAATATCGTTTGCGTCGGCCTGTCGCCAATCCTCAGCAGGGTGTGAAAGCGGATCGGGTGCTGTTTTCCATCGCCCGTCACCACCGCCGGGCTGGCATGCACTTGTTTTTTTTCCTCGATCGTCGCCGGCTCGGGCGCGGGAAGAAACTGCAGCTCGGCGGCCCGCGGGGCTGCAATGCCATGCGACAGGAAAAGGATAGTCAAGAGCGCCGCGCCCGTTCGATATGTCATGGTCCACCCATCATGAAAAAAAACCCGCGCGCCATTGTTGACGCATGGACCACCGCTACGTCCAGCGCTATGACTGCTATTGTGTTGCCATGCCGCCTCGGCGGTGGATAAGGGTGCGACGGCGGTGGCCGCCACGCACCTGCAAGTGGACTGGATGGGAGGTTTTCGTGGCGGAGCATACACCGATTTGCGATTTTGGCTGGAAACCGCCTGGCTTCACGCTGCCGGGCACGGATGGCGTGACCTATTCGCTTGAAGATGTGCGCGGGGCCAACGGCATCCTCATCATATTTATCTGCAATCACTGTCCTTACGTGAAGTCGATCATCGACCGCATTGTCCGCGACGCAAACGAACTGCGCGCTTATGGCATTGGCACCGCCGCCATCTGTGCCAATGACGCGGACACCTATCCCGACGATTCATTCGAGAAAATGAAGGAATTTGCCGCGGCCAACGGCTTCACTTTCCCTTACCTGCATGACGAAACACAGGACGTGGCCCGGGCCTGGGATGCGGTGTGCACGCCTGACTTTTTCGGTTTCAACGCCAACCTTGAACTGCAGTATCGCGGCCGTCTCGATGAAAGCGGCCGTGAGGCCGCGCCGCCTCGCGCCAGACGCGAGTTGTTCGAGGCGATGAAGCAGATCGCCGAGGCCGGAGCGGGGCCGCGCGAGCAGACGTCCTCAATGGGCTGCTCGATCAAATGGAAGGCGTGACGAGCGGGCGGAATCGGGCGCGCCCCGATACACTGGGTGGAGGCGGCGTTAAGTCTTTGCTAACCTTGGTAATTTTTGGTTCATTTACAACCTGCTGCTAATGTCACCCTTGAATAAGGGAGGGGCATGATGAATATCGTCTTGCGTTATGCTTGCCTGCTGGGAATCGGGTTTGCATCCCTGTTCGCTTTTATCAGTGCCGGTTCCGTAACCGGGCAGATGGTCGTGGCGAACAGCAGTGAAGGCGTCATTGTTGACCCGCAGGATATGGCGGTGTGGGTGCTTGGCGCCATTACGGTTCTGGGTCTTTGGTCGGTCTTTCGATTCATGTTTGGCAGTCTTCCGCTGATGCTGAGGGACTGGTACCGGGACCATAAGGAGAAAATGGCCACGCTGGCGATGGCCGGAGTTGTTTGTTTCGTATTTGTGGTTCTTTAACAAAACCACGCGGAGGCTAAGGCCCGAGGGGAGCACGGTATCGGTGCGCATTTGGCCAGCAGGCCATGGGGGGAGCGCAATATTCATACGGCTATGCGAAAAGGGCAGGTCGAGGATTTCGATGCCGGTAGGGCAAGAAAATGGGGCGGTCCCTGACCGCCCCATTTTTGTTTTCCTATCCGTTCCGGTCAGACACTGTAATACATGTCGTACTCGATCGGGTGAGGCATCATTTCAAATCTTTCGACTTCTTCCATCTTGAGTTCGAGATATCCATCGATCTGATCGTCGCTGAACACGCCGCCCTTTTTCAGGAAATCGCGGTCGCTATCGAGGCATTCGCAGGCCTCGCGCAGCGAACCGCACACGGTCGGAATGCCTTCCAGCTCCTCCGGCGGCAGATCGTAGAGATTCTTGTCCATCGGGTCGCCCGGATCGATCTTGTTCTCGATACCGTCCAGGCCTGCCATCAGCATGGCGGCAAAGGCAAGATAGGGGTTGGCCGTGGGATCGGGGAAACGCACCTCGACGCGCTTGCCCTTGGGGTTCGCCACATGCGGAATGCGGCATGACGCCGAGCGGTTGCGCGCCGAATAGGCGAGCAGCACCGGCGCCTCATAGCCCGGGACCAGACGTTTGTAGGAATTGGTCGAGGGGTTGGTGAAGGCGTTCAGCGGTTTGGCGTGTTTGAGAATGCCGCCGATATAATGCAGGCAGGTCTCGGACAGATCGGCATATCTGTTGCCGGCGAAGACCGCATCGCCGCCCTTGAAGATGGACTGGTGGCAATGCATGCCGGTGCCATTGTCGCCAAACACGGGCTTCGGCATGAAGGTTGCCGTCTTGCCGTAGGCCTGCGACACATTGTGCACCACATATTTGTAGATTTGCAGCTGGTCCGCGATCGTCACCAGCTTGTCGAATCTGATGCCGAGCTCGTGCTGGGCGGCGCCGACTTCGTGATGGTGTTTCTCCACCGTCACGCCCATCTCGGTCATGACGCTCAGCATTTCCGAACGGATGTCCTGACAGGAGTCGACCGGCGGCACCGGGAAATAGCCGCCCTTGGTGCGTGGCCGGAGCCCGAGATTACCCATCTCATATTCGGTATCCATGTTGGTGGGCAGCTCGGTCGAGTCGACCTTGAAGCCGCAATTGTAAGGGTCGGATGCGAAGCGTACGTCGTCGAAGATGAAGAACTCCGCCTCGGGGCCGAAATAGGCCGTGTCGCCGATGCCCGTTTGCTGCAGATAGGCTTCCGCCTTGCGGGCCGTGCCGCGCGGGTCGCGCTCATAGAGTTCGCCCGTGGTCGGCTCGATGATGTCGCAGAAAATGGACATTGTCGTTTGTGCGAAGAAAGGATCGAGTACAGCGGTGTCGGGATCGGGCATCAATGCCATATCCGACTGGGAGATGTCTTTCCAGCCGGCGATCGAGGATCCGTCGAACATGACGCCGTCAGCGAAAGCCTCCTCGTCCATTGCGATAACATCCATTGTAAGATGCTGCATCTTGCCTCTTGGATCGGTGAATCTCAGATCGACAAATTTGACGTCGTCATCCTTGATTTTTTTCAAAACACTGCTTGAGTCAGCCATTGAAGTCCCCTGTCTGCGTTGGATTCTTGCGGGTGATTTGCCGGCCAGGCGGCTCTAGATTGCTTCCGCCCCGGTCTCGCCCGTGCGGATACGAATTGCGTCTTCCACAGTCGATATAAAAATCTTGCCGTCGCCGATGCGGCCGGTTTTGGCGGAATTCTGAATTACCTCGACTGCTTTTTCAGCCATGTCATCGGCCAAAACAAGCTCGATCTTCACCTTCGGAAGAAAGTCGACCACATATTCGGCGCCACGGTAGAGTTCGGTATGGCCCTTCTGCCGCCCGAATCCCTTCGCTTCCATTACGGTTATTCCCTGCAGCCCGATCTCCTGTAGCGCCTCTTTCACCTCGTCCAGCTTGAACGGTTTTATGATCGCCTCGATCTTTTTCATAACCGGGATATACCTCCACTCCGACCGGAATGCCGGTCTGATTGTTGTTCGTCGGCTTCCACGCTCCGCGTTAGCACGCCGCGTGCCAAGACCGTGTTGAGAATAAAAATATTGTTTTTCAGTGGGTTATTTGCTCGCAATAGCGGTGCTGACCTTGCTGCGGTCATGCAGTTGAACAGAAAATAGGCAATATGGCTATTTTCTAAACAATCTGGACCGCGCGTTCATCACCTAACCTGCCAGACCTTGGCGGAGAATTGGATGCGGCAACCGGTCGCCAATCGGGGGAAGGGCGGATAGTCTGCCGACGAGGGAGATCTGAACATGCGGATAACCGGCCTGGATCATCTGGTTCTCACCGTCGCGGATATCGGGGCCACCTGCGGTTTTTACGAGGGCGTGCTCGGCATGACGCGCGAGAGTTTCGCCGGCGGACGCACGGCGCTGAAATTCGGCTCCCAGAAATTCAATCTGCATCAGGCCGGCAAGGAATTCGAGCCGAAGGCCAAAAAGCCGGTTCCCGGCTCAGCCGACATCTGTCTTCTCGTTGACGATCTTGCCGAGGCAATTTCGACTCTGGAGGAGCAGGACGTCGAGATCATCGACCGGGGCCCGCGCACCGGCGCCAACGGCGCGATCACATCGATCTACTGCCGCGACCCGGACGGCAACCTTGTCGAGCTCGCCGAATATGTTCGCGAACAGGCACCATGAATGCGGGACGCCATGCTTGAGCTGTTGACCACGGAAGAAATGGGCCGCGCCGACCGGCTGACGATCGAAGGCGGCACGCCCGGTCTTGAGCTGATGGAAGCGGCGGGGAGGGGCGTCGCCCAGGAAGTGATCTGGCGCTACCCGGACGCGGAACGCGTGGCCGTCCTGTGCGGGCCGGGAAACAATGGCGGGGATGGCTTCGTCGCCGCGCGGCATCTGCAGGACCACGGCTATTCGGTGCGACTCGCCCTTCTCGGTGACAGTGGGAAACTGCAAGGCGACGCGGCGGAAATGGCGCGGCGCTGGGATGGGGGCGTCGAGGCGCTTTCCCCCGAAATCCTGAAACGTGCGAGCGTTGTCGTGGACGCCATATTCGGGGCCGGGCTTGCCCGCGATGTCGAGGGCGGCGTGCGCGGCGTCATCGAAACGCTCAATGACCTGCATCTTCCCGTCGTCGCCGTCGACGTGCCGAGTGGCATCGACGGTACGTCCGGCGCAGTGAGGGGGACCGCCATCCGCGCCGAAGCGACGGTCACTTTTTTCCGGCGCAAGCCGGGGCATCTTCTTCTTCCCGGGCGGCTTTATTGCGGCGCGGTCCGCCTCGTCGATATCGGCATTCCCTCCGGCTTGCTCGGCGATATCGCCCCGCAAACCTTGGCCAACGCGCCGGCCCTGTGGCTCGCCGGTTATCCCTGGCCGTCGCTTGAGGCGCATAAATATGCCCGCGGGCATACGATTGTCGTCTCCGGTGGCCCTGAGGCCACGGGCGCGGCGCGGCTCGGCGCGCGCGCGGGCTTGCGGGTCGGGTCGGGTCTTGTGACGCTCGCCGGCTCGAAGGCCGCGACCGCCGTCAACGCCGCGCAAGCAACAGCAGTGATGGTGCGATCCATTCAGGGCGCGCGGGGGCTTGCCGCGCTGCTCAAGGACGAGCGGTTGAACGCCGTGTTGATCGGTCCCGGGGCCGGCGTCGGCGCCAAAACGAAGGAATTGGTGCTGACGGCGCTTAAAGCCAGGGCGGCGTGCGCTCTCGACGCCGACGCGCTGACCTCTTTTGCGAAATCGCCCAAGACGCTCTTTGGCGCGGTCAAGCGCCGCGAGGCCCCGGTCGTGATGACGCCTCATGAGGGCGAATTCGCCAGGCTGTTCGGCAATAAGCTCAGCGCCGGCTCGAAACTGGACCGGGCACGCTGGGCCGCGCAGACCAGTGGAGCGGTCGTTGTGCTCAAGGGCGCCGATACCGTTGTCGCCGCGCCGGAAGGACATGCCGTCATCAACGACAATGCGCCCGCCTGGCTTGCGACGGCGGGCAGCGGCGATGTCTTGGCCGGGCTGATTGCCGGACTGCTGGCGCAAGGCATGCCGGCCTTCGAGGCCGCTTGCGCGGCTGTATGGCTGCATGGCGAGGCGGGTTCACACGCCGGGCCCGGTCTCATCGCCGAGGATCTGACCGAATGGCTGCCCGCGGTCCTCGACGAGCTGGCCGACATGGCCGGCCCCTGAAGTCGTGGAAATTTGAACAACATTTCGGCCTGTAATTCCGGGTTTGCACTTGGCCTGCCCCGTCATTTCAGCCAATACTGAGTTCGTTAGATTAATGCGTTTGCTTGCGGGTGGGGGGAAATGTGTCGCGTTCTGTTGCTATCGATTGTCGTCCTGGCTGGTGTGCTTCTCGGTGACTCCGCGCACGCGGAGAAACGTGTGGCGCTCGTGGTTGGGATCAACAAATATGACCATCTTCCGGCCAACCGGCAATTGCTCAAGGCACGCAACGACGCCGAAGCCATAAAACAAGCACTGAAGGATCTCGGCTTTGAGGTGGTTCTCGGGATTGACGTCAGCCGTATCGACTTCAACCGTAAGCTCTCCCAATTCCAGAAGACCCTTGAACCCGGCGACGTGGCCGCCGTCTTCTTTGCAGGGCACGGAATCGAAATCGACAGGCAGAACTACCTGTTGCCGCGAGACACGCCGGCAGTTGAACAGGGAGAAGATGAGCTGCTGATCCGGGAGGCAATCAGCGTCGACAGTATTCTGAGCATGCTGGAAAAAAAAGGGACCCGGATCAGCCTCATCATTCTTGACGCCTGCCGCGACAACCCCTTTGCCGACCCCGCGGGGCGCAGCGTCGGCGGAACCCGGGGGTTGAGTAGAATCGACCCGCCGACCGGCACATTCGTTATGTATTCCGCGGGTGCGCACCAGAAGGCGCTGGATCATCTTGGCAGTGGCGACGAAAACAGAAATTCAGTTTACACCCGCATTCTGATTCCTCTTCTCAAACAGTCGAACAAATCAATCCAGACCATCGCGAAAGAAGTTCAGGTCAAGGTCAAGGCCCTCGCTGAATCCGTGAAACGCAAGCAGCATCCGGCTTATTATGATGAGATCATAGGAGATTTTTTTCTGACGAATTCATCGGCGGACAGGCCGGCTATAAAACCAACCGAACAGCCCGAACCTAAGGCGGTAATATCTGTTCCGGCGGACCGTCCGGCTGGTGAGGCCCCCGAAGACCGGGAAGGTTCAGCGAAACTTCGCGGTGAAATCGCATATCTCGATTGCGTGAGAAGCAACGAATTGGTTTGTTATAAATCATTTCTGGCCGATTTTCCCGACCATGCTCGCGCCGAACAAGTACAAAAGATTATACGTTCCCAGATCGAATTGCCGCGGTTCCAGAGCTGCATGTCGGCGAAGACATATGATGACAAGCTGAGCGAGTGTCACCTGTACCTGGATTCCTTCCCGAATGGCCGGTATCGCAAGCAGGCCGAGGAGGTCATTGAGCAGGCTCTGCTGGACGCGAAACCAAGCCCCGAACCCCCTCGGCAAGAGCGGTCGCCCCAGCCCGAACAGATCCCGGTTACTCCATCGCGGAGCTTCACCACCTATAGCGGTTATGATCTGCATGGCGGCGATTACTCACGGTTGGCCGGAAAGGTCGGTTATGAGAGCTGTGTTTCCGCCTGCCGGAACGATGGCCGCTGCAAGGCGTTCACCTATAACACGCAAGCCCAGGCCTGCTTCCTGAAGTCACAAGTGCCTCAACTCTCTCCTTTCACGAACGCCATATCGGGTGTGTTGGCGCACCTGAACCAGCCCAATCGTGGCGCGGCCCAGCAAGTTCTCGCCGGGACGTGCGGGAACGGCTTCACGACATATAACAACACTGATTTCTTCCGGAACGACATTGGCGGGTACAATGCGGGATTCCAGCGCTGCCGGGACCTGTGTCTCGCCAATTCCGGGTGCCGAGGGTTTTCGTGGATCAAAAGAAACGTGACTCAGCGCTGCTGGCTCAAACATGCGCTTTCGCCGCCATCGACAAATTCGCAGGTCATCAGCTGCGCGCGAAACTAGAGCCCTTTCGGCCAATTCGAGGTCAATTCAGCTGGAGCCCCGTCAGAATGACTCCGAAGCGGCTCTGGTCCGATTGCCGGCAATGGCTATTAGCGTTGGCGAGAGAGTCGCGACTGGCGCTTGCTCCGCAGTTCGCCGGCGCGGCCAAGGCCCGTTTTCTTGCAAAACTGCTTCACCAGCGTGGCGACGGGTGCGAACGCACTGCAATTGGACGCCGGAACGTCCAGCGCCGCCAATCGTGCCTTCATTTCCATTAC
>JAJFHO010000195.1 GCA_021775575.1 Hyphomicrobiales bacterium | reverse complement strand
CATCGTCAATCAGCAACAGGACCGATTTGCGGCCTGATTTCTTGACCGCATCCACCTGTTTGCGGACATCGGCAGGTTTCGTCACCTCGCTTCGGGTAACCTCGACGATCACATCCCCGGCCTTGATATTCTTCTGCGCCGCGGCACTCTGCGGGTCGACCTCCGTCACGACGACGCCTTTTACAGCCTTGTCGATCTTGAAACGGGATCTCAGCTCGTCCGACATTGGCGCAATGGACAGGCCCAGAAGTGTCGTCGTTTTGGGCTCGGATTCCGCCTGAGGTTCACTGTCCGTCGTCTTGGCCGCGACCGTCTGCTCGGGCAACCGGCCAATGGTCACCTTGATTGTTTTTTTCTGTTCTCCCCGCAAGACCAGGACATCAACGATATCGCCGACCGCGGTGCGGGCGACAATCCGCGGCAAGGTGCGCATCGACTCAATTTTCTGATCATTGAAGCGAAGGACGACGTCACCGGGTTCGATGCCGGCCATGGCCGCCGGGCTTTTTTCCGTAACGCTCGCAACCAGCGCCCCTGACGGCTTCTCCATACCCAGACTCTCGGCAATGCTGTCGGTCACGGTTTGGATGCGCACGCCAAGCCAGCCGCGGCGCGTTTCGCCATATTTTCTCAATTGCTCGATGACATAGGTCGCGGTGTTGGCGGGAACCGCGAAACCGATGCCGATCGACCCGCCGGTCGGTGAGATTATCGCTGTGTTGATACCGATAACCTCGCCGTCCATGTTGAACAGCGGCCCACCCGAATTGCCGCGGTTGATCGCTGCGTCGGTCTGAATGAACTCGTCATACGGGCCTGAATTTATGTCTCGCTTCTTCGCCGAGATAATCCCGACGGTGACGGTTCCGCCCAGACCAAAGGGATTTCCAATCGCCATAACCCAATCGCCAACGCGCATTTTCCCGGAATTGCCGAAGCTGACCGCTTTCAACGGTTTTTCCGGCGTCACTCTCAATATCGCCAGATCGGTTTTCGAATCCCGGCCGACAATTTCTTCGACTTTCAGCTTTTGTCCGTCGTTGAAGCTGACAATGATCTCGTCGGCATCGGCGATAACGTGATTGTTGGTCACGATCAGACCACTCGGATCGATCACAAAACCGGACCCGAGCGAATTCACCCGGCGCGGCTGTCCCTGCTGCTGCTGCCTGTCGAAAAATTCCTTGAAGAACTCCTCGAAAGGTGATCCTTCCGGCACCCGTGGCAGAGGCACGCCCTTTGGACCGGCAACGGTCTGCGTCGTGGAAATATTGACGACTGCGTCCTGAAGCTGCTCGGCCAGTCCGGCGACGGATTGCGGACCGCGTTGGGCGTATGACACGCCAATGGCAAATGCGACTATCAAACCGGCGGCCACGAATACCGTCAGGACGCGGGAAATTCCGAGCCAGGGTTTCGCCGATACGGGCAGGATTTCAGCTGTTGCGGGTTCGGACGAAACTTGCTTCGCCGGCATCTGGCGATCCCTTCGATATAGCTCTGGTCGGGTTTGGCCGATAATAGCCGATTATCCGAGCTTGACGCAGTCCAATTGTCGCGCCCGCGCCGGTGTTTGTCTCCTGGCCGTTTCAGCCGCGCACCAGCCAGACCACAACGACACCGGCAGCCACTGCGCATGCCCCCGCGGTGCGCAGCATATTTTCCGGCATTTGGGCAGCCGCCTCGAGCATTTTGCGCCCGAAGCCCGGCGCCAGCGCCCACAACAAACCTTCGATGACGAGCACAAGCCCCAAAGCGACCAGCAGATCGCTCATTATTGCGGCGGCTTGTCTTTGTCCAACGATCCTTTCAGATAGCGGAAGAACTCGCTGTCCGGCGTCAGAACCAGGGTCGTATCATCACCCTTCAAGCTCCTCGGGTAGGCCTGCATCGACCTGTAGAAGGCGAAGAACTCCGGATCGCGCTTGAAGGCGTCGGCGAAAATCCTGTTTCTGTCCGCCTCGCCCGTGCCTCGAATTATCTCCGATTCACGCTGCGCCTTGGCCACCATCTCGACCGCCTCGCGCTCCGCCTCGGCACGAATCCGGCGGCGCTGGGCGTCACCGACAGCACGAAGCTGCGCGGCCTCGGCGAAACGTTCCGCGCTCATGCGCTCATAGGTATCTTTCAAAACGTCGGGCATGAGATCGGTCCGCCGGATACGCACATCGACAA
Source organism: Hyphomicrobiales bacterium (assembly GCA_021775575.1). Lineage (GTDB taxonomy): Bacteria > Pseudomonadota > Alphaproteobacteria > Rhizobiales > Methyloligellaceae > JAJFHO01. Next base: position 4,531 of record JAJFHO010000195.1, on the reverse strand, counting down.
TCTCGATACCCAGTGAACGGGCCTCGCCGCGCACTTGGTCGCGAATCTCCGTCATCATCGACGCCCGATCCTTGGAAAGTGCGGTACCAAAACTGCGCTTGCCGTAGGTTTGCCGCAGCGCCGCGTCGAGACGGGTCTCGATACGGTCGCGCGCCTGGTTCAGACTGGCCTGTGCCGTTTCGCGGAATTTTTGCGGATCGACGATCCGCAACATGATGATCGCGTCGACATTATAGCGCCGACCGTCGATGACCTGCACCGACTTGTCGACGCTTTCGAAAAACAACAGCCGATCCTCGACATAAACGAGGTCTTCAACGAAGGGCAGCTTGAAATAAAGCCCCGGTTTCTCGACGGCGCGTTGAATCTGGCCAAGCCGGACAACCAAGGCCTTCTCCCGCTCATCGACGACAAAAATCGCTGAATAGGCGACGAAGGCCGCAATGGCCAATGCGGCGAGCACAAAAATCCTTATTCCGTTTTGCATTACTGGCCTCCGCCCTTGCGGGTTTCGCTCGCTTTCGAGCGTTTGCTCACTTCCGGCAATGGGAGATAGGGCACGACGCCCTGGCCCCCACTCGGTTCGATGATCACCTTGTTCGTGTTCGACAGCACCTCTTCCATGGTCTCGAGGAACAGACGCTTGCGCGTGACCTCCTTCGCCTTTGAATATTCCTCGTAGACAGAGAGGAATCGCTGGGCCTCGCCTTCCGCCTCAAGGGTCACTTTCGACTTGTAGGCTTTGGCATCCTCGACAATCTTGGATGCCTGACCCTGCGCCTCGCCAAGCAGCTTGTTGCGGTATTGCTCGGCCTCGCGAATAAACTTGTTCTGGTTCTGCTCGGCGCGCTGGACTTCTTCAAACGCGTCGATAACCGCCGGCGGCGGATCGGCCTTCTCCAGCTTTACGCCGGTAATGAGGATGCCCGATTCATAGGAATCGAGCGTTCCCTGAATAAGCGCCAGAACCTGATCCTGGGCCGCAAGCCGGCCCTGGGTACGGATTTGTTCGCCGGGCGTACGCCCGACCACCTCGCGCATCGCGCTTTCCGCGACCACGCGCACCAGCCGCTCGGGATCGCGGACGTTGAACAGGAACTTCTTCGCGTCCAATATCTTCCAGAGCACGGTAAATTTGATATCGACGATATTCTGATCGCCGCCCAGCATCAGCCCCTCGGGCGAACCGCCGCGCGTAACGCCGCCGAAATTGAGCTGGTTTTCTTGCAAAACCTTGGGCGTTTCGGCCGTCTCAACGGGCCAGACGGCAAAACGCAGCCCCGGCCCCGTAGTGCGGGAGTATTCGCCGAAACGCAGGACGACGCCCTCTTCATCCGGTTCGACCGTGTAAAAACTTTGCACCAGCCACAAGACGAACAGGACGAGGATCACAATCACCCAAACGAACTTGCCTGATCCTCCTCCAGGCAAGGCCCGTTTCAGGCTGTCCTGCCCTTTTCTGAGAATATCTTCCAGATCGGGTGATGGACCCGAAGGGCCGCCGCCGCGAGGCGGACGCTGGCCCCATGGACCGCCGCCGCTTTTCCATCCCCCGCCACCGTTTTGATTGCTCCAAGGCATATGTGATCTGTCCTGTTGTCCAATAGTTGGTGATTAGTGTTTCTCGCCCGGCGCGGCATCTCTCCGGCGACGGTATACTATCCGCCCTCATCGGCGCGCGGGTCGATCAAGTCATTCCGGGTTATAGGACACTCACCCGACCCTTGCAACGCGGCCTGTGCGTGTCGATGCCCTGAACCGGGAAGGCAGATCGGAACATCTCCCTCCAGATGTGGAGCGGACGCTCGCTCACGTCAATCGCGCCGGCCTCGCGGCCTGATCAATTTGTGATGAGCGAACAGAAAGGTTTGCGAGCTCGTCGAGCTATCAACTGGCAACCGCCAGGTCGCAAGGGCTCTCGATATTCGCTGCCCGCTGCCTCGCTAATTCGATGAATTATCCCTCCGAAGAGTCAAACTCGCAAAGCATTCCGCCAAGGACAAAACGCCGTCGTCTGCGTCCGCCATTTCGCGCAAACCGCCGCTGGCTCCAGACGAGACCTTGGGCGGCGTCGAGATGCGGCCTGACATGGTCGCGACTGTTTCAGAGAATTGCGTGCATGCTCCGCGAACCTGGCCGTTTTGATCCTCGATCGCCCCTGTTGAAGAATCGATTTCTTCTATCGCGTTCCCCACCGTTTGAAGAATGCCGGTGAACGAGTTCGCCTTCCGCCCGGCCGTCTCGGCCATGGCAAGGGCGCCACGGCTGCGCTCGTTCAGTTTTTCAAAACACTGGGTGATTTTTGCAAGGGTCGCATCGATCTCATCGGCTGCAACACTCGTGTGCCGAGCCAGCTGTTTGACGTCACCCGCCACGAGCGCAAAGCCTTTGCCGGCCGCCCCTGCCCGCGCCGCCTCGATTGTCGCGTTCAGGGCGACCAAATTCGTTTGACGGGCGATCGTGCCGATCATCTGCGTTACGCCGCCAACGCTTTCCAGCGCATGGCCGACTTCCGCCATATGCTCCTCGAACGCGTTGACGTCGGCGACCAAGTTCTGGATCGACGCTATGGCATCTTGCGAATCGGATTGCGACTGCCCCAAGCCGGTCTTCATCCTCCGCGATACGCCGCGTGCATCATTGATCCGGCTGGCGATCGCTTCGGTGCATGACGTGATGTTTTGCAGCGTTCGGGCGAGGCCCTCGAAACGTTCCAGCGCTGCAACCGGCGGGCCGGAAATCGCGTCCTTGGCGCCGTCACTGTGTTGGCCGGGCTGATTTTGTGCCGATGTCGCTGCCTGTCTTTTTGGCGCCGCGGCCGTTATCGGCGTTACGACGGCATCGCTGGCGTCTTCGGTCATCACGGGTTGCAGATTGCTGTTATTCATAGCCGCGCTCCAAAGTGCGGATTTCGGGCCGCCGTCCCGTTTGAACTGGCGGATAGTTAAATTTGCCGCTCATGGTTAGCAAATGGTTACCAGCGGGCTACGTCTTTCGTGGCGCATATCCGGCAAACTGCCGCTAAATCCGCCAAAACTCACGGAACCAGCAACTTACGACGCCTGCGCGTCCAATTTTCTTGGCTTGTTTGAATGTGCGGGAGCGCCACTCACACAGCCCGCGGAACAAGGCCGAGGTGCTAGCTGGAGCGTTCCAGACGCACGAAACTGTAGTCGGCGCTGTCCTTGGGTCCTGCGGCATGCCGCTGGCGGGAGGTTTCTGTCCATACATTCCCGTCGAGGTCGGGCATAAAGGTATCGCCGTCAGGCCGCGCATGTACTTCAGTGAGGTCGATCACGTCGGTGAAGGTCATTGCGGCAGCATAAATCTCCGCACCGCCAATGATTGCTATTTCGCCGCCCTCGCGCGCGCCGGCTTTCATCCGCGCCACGTCGAGCGCCTCCTCCAGGCTTGCAGCGGCGATAACACCCTCGGCCGCGAAATCGGGGTTGCGCGTCACAACGATATTGTCGCGACCCTCAAGCGGCTTGCCGATCGACTGAAAGGTTTTACGGCCCATGATCACGGGCTTGCCCATGGTCACCGCACGAAAATGTTTCAGATCCGAAGACAGTCGCCAGGGCAGCGTGCCATCCTTGCCGATGACGCCGTTCTCGGCGCGCGCAACGACGATGACGATACGCGCCTTTCCCGGGCCGGCCATCATCGTTCAGACCGCCACCGCAGCCTTGATATGCGGGTGCGGATCGTAGCCGGTGAGTTGAAAATCGTCATAGACAAAGTCGAACAGCGAGCCGACATCGGGGTTGATCTCCATGCGCGGCAGCCCGCGCGGCTCGCGGGTCAATTGCAGCTCGGCCTGTTCCAGATGATTGAGATAGAGATGGGCGTCGCCGAAGGTATGGATGAATTCACCGGGCGCCAGCCCCGTGACCTGCGCCACCATCATGGTCAGCAGCGCATAGGAGGCGATATTGAAGGGAACGCCGAGAAATATGTCGGCGGAGCGCTGGTAAAGCTGGCACGACAGCCGCCCCTCCACCACATTAAACTGCACAAGGCAGTGGCAAGGCGACAGCGCCATCTGGTCCAGCTCGCCGACATTCCAGGCCGATATGATGTGCCGGCGCGAATCCGGATCGCGCTTCAGGCCGTCGACAATCTTTGAAATCTGGTCGACATGACCGCCGCCGGCCACCGGCCAGGAGCGCCACTGGCGTCCGTAAACAGGACCCAGATTACCTTCCGCGTCCGCCCACTCGTCCCAGATTCTGACGCCATGTTCGCTCAGATAGCGAATATTGGTGTCGCCGGCGAGAAACCACAGAAGCTCGTGAATAATCGACTTCAGATGCAGCTTCTTGGTCGTGATCAGCGGGAAGCCCAGGGAGAGATCCATGCGCATCTGATGGCCAAAGACGGACAGTGTTCCGGTTCCGGTCCGGTCATCCTTGCGCGCGCCTTCCTCCAGCACGCGGGCCATCAAATCGAGATATTCACGCATGCGGAAAGCATTACTTGATTCTGACCCATATTGCGAGATACCGGCGAGGCCGGCCCGGCGCGTCAG
>JAJFHO010000194.1 GCA_021775575.1 Hyphomicrobiales bacterium | reverse complement strand
ACTGACCTTTGATAATGGATCGGAGTTTGTAAAACACGAAAAAATAGCGACGGCGCTACAAGCTAAAACTTATTTTGCTCACCCTTATTCATCATGGGAACGCGGTATCAACGAGAACACTAACGGTCTGATCAGACAATTTCTACCCAAAGGAACTGACTTCAAATCAGTCTCCTGGCAGACTATAAAACAGATCGTCGCTAATTTAAATAATCGACCCAGGAAAACCCGTCAGTATCAAACGCCCAACCAAATGTTTAACAATGTATTCCTACCTCTTTTATAATTGGAATTGCACTTATGGGTTGAATTCGCCGTTGGCCCGAGACAATAAAAATGAATCCCTCTCAAATCTCATGCCAAATAAATCCGCTTTGTCATTCAATTTGAAGCGCAATAAAAAAACTACAGACTCACCAAGGGGAATCCTTCAATCCCCCTCTACTCAGTCTACCCGTTCTAATGAGGCAGACGGCTCCGAGGGGAATTTCAAATAAAGCTCCAATTAAATTTAAAAACAAAAAAGGCCACCAACGGGTTAACCGTCAATGACCTCAAGTATAAATATTATTTATTTTCTACGGATTAATTCCGAATAAACAGGTAGGAAGAAAGCGAGCCATTAGAAATTTTTACTTAAATTTTCCAATCAAAAAAACGAAATACCTTATCTCAATTTTTATCCAAGGACGAAGCCAACTGCGGTATTTTTTCTCTAATTATTGATTCTACTTCTGAAAAATTATGGATATGCTCAAATATTGCCATCCTGTTCAATCCCGCCATTAAGCTAAAACCCTCTTTACCCAGAATAACTTTTGCCTCAATATCATCATTGTCATAATAAAACCTCTCGACAGCGTCAATGTCCGACCAGCGAAAAAAAACAGAAGCCGCCTCCTGCCAATACCAGACATACTTATGTTTCCTGTCATTCAATGGCCCCTTAATTCCGTCCTCGGTCAAAACAATAGGCTGTAAAAGAACGTATCGTCGTCGCGCCATAAAAAATGCAACCAACGCCATTCCTCCAAAAACCCCCCAAATTATCAACGTGCCTTTTAATTGATGCGGCTGAAGATTAGAGTAATCTATTTTAATATTACTTCTAAAGTAGCCGATCAATTCAATAGCTATTCCCATACCAAGGGCCATGACAACGGCGTAAACTACAAAGTACCTCGCTAAAAATTTATAAGAATAGGTTCCAATAATTTTTCCACTTTGTTGACCCAAAGGCGGGCGGTCAATCAGACAATCCAATATGGCGCCTTTGGAAAGATTATTTTGAAGCAGGACTAATAACTCTGGAAAGCTTTCCAACTCCTCATAAATTTGTATTTTCCTATTCTTGAACCATAACTTTATTCCAGAGTTATTCTTACGTGAGTTCCAGTCAGGATACGCAAACGCTTCTACATGCTCGATTTGAGACCACAAAAGAAAATTGCGTTTGGGAAAACCCCAAAAAATATTCTTTTTTTTTATATTGACCGCCCTGATCCCTTTTTCAAAAACCTCTATCGGTTGATGAATTAGAATCTCGCGCCAAGCCATAAAAAATAAAGCCAAGGCAATCCCCCCCGCCATCAACCATGTTGCCACTAAATCATCAAAGCGACCTTCCACACCATATTCTGAATAAGCAAATATCTGGCCAACCAACAGGGTAACAAAAAAATAAATAAGGGGGCCGTCAAACCACTTATTTTTCCAAGGGTATTCAAACCGTTGAATCAGTTTTCCCGCCTCTTGAGTGTCCACTGCCACTATTTACTTTACACCTTTACCATCATATTGGTATTTTGTTTATTTGGATATATTACAAACCCACCTGAGGCTCCACTTGGGTTTACAGAGGTTGGATCAAAACTTCCAGAGGAAGAAGATGAAACTTTGTCCACAATAGCATTCCCGGCCTGATTAAACAACAGACCTTTAGCCGTCCCGATAGCTCGAAGCGAAGTTTTTTCTAAAAATGAGAGTGTTGGTCCCGCTAATTTAGACCCGGCACTGGCAACCGCACCAAGAGTGCCACTTGCAATAGCAACTCCAAACTCCCCTCTATCAAACTCTGTCTGCCCATTAAACTTGATATCAAGACCTTGATTAGCAGCATTTCCAGCTCCACCCGCTACTCCTCCTATTACAAGCGTTCCAAGCGTACGTAATGAACTAAAACCCCCCGTTATCGACCCTGTAACCGCACCAATAGCCGCTCTTTGAGCCGTTTCTAAAGAAAAGAATTCATTATCATCAGCTAAAGAGGACGCTATACCCGCAGCGATCCCATGTAAAGGGGTCAAGTCTTTGCTTGACTATATTGGTGTGGGTGAGTAGGCTGTTGGAATGAGTCGTCCTTTACGAATTGAGTATCCAGGTGCGGTGTATCACGTGATGAACCGTGGGTTGAACGCTAAGCGTGTTTTCCTGGACAAATCTGATTATGAAACCTTCCTTGTTACTCTGGAAGAAGCGTGCCGTCTGTTTGACGGGATCGTTTATTCCTATTGTCTGATGTCCAATCATTATCATCTTCTGGTTAAAACACCTTCTGGCAATGTGTCGCGGTTCATGAGGCATTTGAACGGTGTGTATACGCAACGTTTTAATCGCGCGCATGATCGGGATGGCCCTTTGTTTCGAGGTCGATATAAGAGCATTCTTGTTCAGGAGGATTCTTATCTCCTCGAGGTGTTGCGATATATCCACAACAATCCGGTTAAGGCAAAAATTGTTGAGAGGTTGAGCCTGTTCAAGTGGAGCAGTCACAATACGTATCTAGGTAAGGTGAAACCGATAACTGGAATGGATACAAAATTTGTGTTGAGGTATTTCTCATCTAAAACCCATAAGGCTATTGAAGATTACAGGCGATTCATTTCGCAAAGTGGTGACGTTGAGGTGGAGAAGTTTTATTCGTCCAAAAAACAGGGAAACATTTTAGGGAATTCTGGTTTTGTGGAATGGGTAAAGGAAAAGTATATTTTGAGCAAGCCGGATCTTGAGATATCTGATAAAAGGAGAGTCTTTGGCGATGGGGTTGTTACGCTTGTTAAAAATGAAGTGTGTCGAAAGTTCAAGGTCGAACAAGCTTGTTTATATGAAAGTCAGCGAGGAACTTCCAATATCCCGAGATTGATGGCAATGCTATTGTCCAAAGAGCTATCGGGTTTAAAACTTGCAGAAATTGGTCTTCATTTTGGTTTCTCAAGTTATCGAACGGTCGGAGCGCATTGCTGGAATTTCCGGAAAAAGATTGAGCAGGAAAAGCAATTGATGAGTAAGTATAAATCGTTGGTGGTAGTTTGTAGTCAAGCAAAGACTTGATAATCATATAGCAGGCCCCTCAGAGAACTTGTAGTTTGTATTTGTTGATGAATGCAAACAGAAAGTTCAAGGAGGAGACCTTTTTGAAATTATACGGTGGAATTGATCTTCATTCCAACAAT
>JAJFHO010000193.1 GCA_021775575.1 Hyphomicrobiales bacterium | reverse complement strand
GCTGTCCGGGGCCGCTACTCGATCATAGGCTTTGCGCCGGACGCCGTCTGGCGGGCGAACGCGGACCAGGCGGAATTGAACACGGCACCGGGCGATGGCGGCATATTCGAACCTTGCGATGGCGGCACTCTGGATGCGCTTCGCCGCCTTCTGGCGGAATCGCGGATCGACCTTCCCCATGACTTGCCGCCGATGGCGGCAGGCGTCTTCGGCTATATGGGCTACGACACGGTTCGGCTTATTGAACATTTGCCAGCTGAAAAACCGGACCCGATAGCCATTCCCGATGCGGTTCTGATCCGCCCGACAATCATGGTTATTTTCGACGCCGTGAAAGATGAAATCACGGTGGTAACGCCGGTTCGCCCGGCGGCGGGGGAAGATGCCGAAACGGCCTATGCGGCCGCGACGCACAGATTGTGGAGTGTCGTGGAGCGGCTCGATGCGCCGCTTCCTCATCTGGCGCAGGATGACACGGTCGCGCCGCCGCCCGAACCGGTCTCGAACACCGCGCCGGAGAACTATATGGCGATGGTCGCGAAGGCCAAGGAGTATATCGCCGCGGGGGATATATTTCAGGTCGTGATCAGCCAGCGCTTCACCGCGCCCTTCACTCTGCCGCCCTTCTCGCTTTATCGGGCCCTGCGGCGAACAAACCCCTCGCCTTTTTTGTTTTTCCTCAATTTCGGGGGCTATTCGGTGGTCGGATCGAGCCCGGAGATTCTTGTGCGGGTCCGCGACGGCGAGGTCACGATCCGCCCGATCGCCGGAACCCGGCCGCGCGGCGCGACGCCGGAAGAGGACAAGGCCCTGGCCGAGGAATTGCTTTCCGACAAGAAAGAGCGGGCGGAGCATCTGATGCTTCTCGATCTCGGGCGCAACGATGTCGGGCGCGTCGCTAAAATCGGTTCCGTCGAAGTCACGGGCAGCTTCTTTCTCGAATTATACAGTCACGTCATGCACATCGTTTCCAATGTCGTCGGCACCGTGGATGAGAAATGCGACGCGATCGACGCGCTCATGGCCGGGTTCCCGGCCGGTACGGTGTCGGGCGCACCCAAAGTCCGCGCCATGGAGATCATCGACGAAATGGAAAAGGACAAACGCGGGCTCTATGCCGGTTGTGTCGGCTATTTCTCGGCCAATGGCGAAATGGACAGTTGCATTGTGCTGCGCACTTCACTCGTTAAAGATGGCGAGATGCATGTGCAGGCCGGCGCCGGCATCGTGGCCGACTCGGTTCCCGAGATGGAGCAAAAGGAGTGTGTCAACAAGGCCAAGGCGCTGTTCCGGGCGGCCGAGGAGGCGGTACGCTTTTCCACCCGGTCGAACCAGCCAGCAAAATAGACCCTCACTGCGCGAGGCGATGTGATGATTACGCTTTCTCTATTCCGGCATGCCAAGTCCGCCTGGGACCAGCCCGGACTGCGCGATTTTGACAGGGCCCTCGCGCCGCGCGGTGAAGACGCCGCGCCGCGCATGGGCGGCTTTATCGCCGGGAACGGCCTGGAGCCGCAGATTATACTGTGCTCCACCGCACGGCGCGCGCGCCAGACATTGGAGCGCGCCTTGCCGGAATTCGCCGCGCAACCGGAGCTCCGGTTCACCGACAAGCTTTACCATGCCGGGCCTGGGCAGATGCTTGGATTGATCCGCAACCTGCCCGAGACCTGCAGCCATGCGATGCTGGTCGGGCACAATCCGGGCATGCATGCGCTGGCGATGGATCTCATCGCGGACGGCGATGCGGCCAGTATCGCGAAACTCAGCAAGAAATATCCCACTGCCGGGCTGGCCGTTATCGATTTCGACGGGGGGTGGCGTGACGTAGCGGACGGGAGCGGAACGCTCCGGCAGTTTGTGACGCCAAAAGACTTAACATAACAGCCGAACGGCCCGGTTGGGCTTGACGCGCGCGCGCAAGCGCGGTTTAGACATGGCCCATGCTGACCCTGATCGATAACTATGACAGCTTCACCTACAATCTCGTCCACTTCCTGGGCGAGTTGGGGGCCGAATGCCGAGTCTACCGGAACGACAAGATTTCCGTGGAGGAGATTTTGTCGGAAAGGCCGCAGGCCATCGTCATGTCGCCCGGCCCCTGCACGCCCAACGAAGCCGGTATCTGCCTGGAGCTGGTGAAGCGCGCCGGAGCGACGGTCCCGCTGCTTGGCGTGTGCCTTGGACACCAGTCGATCGGCCAGGCCTATGGCGGCAATATCGTTCGCGCGCCGCAGCTCATGCACGGAAAATTATCGGTCGTGATCAATCGGGGCGCCGGCCTGTTCAAGGGTTTGCCTGAGCGCTTTGAGGCGACCCGGTATCACTCGCTCACCGTCGAGCGCGCAAGCCTGCCCGACTGTCTGGAAATCACGGCCGAAACCGATGACGGGGTGATCATGGGACTGCAGCACAAATCTCACCCCGTCCATGGCGTGCAATTTCATCCCGAGAGCATCGCGTCGCGTTGCGGCCACTCTCTCCTGGCCAATTTTCTCGACCTGGCGGGTATCGGCCATGTTTCGCCGAAGCCGTTCGATGAAGCGATCGACGCCGTCAACGCTGCCTGAGAGAGGAGCCGGGAACAACGCGCCATGCCAAATTTCAAGCAGTTTATCGCCAAGGTCGCCAATGGCGACTCCCTGAGCACTGACGAGGCGTCCAAGGCTTTCGACATCATGATGTCGGGCGAGGCTACGCCGGGACAGATCGGCGCCTTGCTGATGGGGCTTCGGATTCGCGGTGAAACCGTCGCGGAAATAACCGGCGCGGCGCGCACCATGCGGGCGAAGGCCACTTCTGTCGAGGCGCCCGTGGATGCGGTCGATACTTGCGGCACCGGCGGCGACGCCAAGGGAACCTACAACATCTCCACCTGCGCGGCCTTTGTCGTCGCGGGCGCCGGCGTGCCGGTCGCCAAGCATGGCAACCGGTCTGTCTCGTCGAAATCCGGCTCCGCCGATGTGCTTGCCGCGCTGGGCGTCAAACTGGAGGTTACGCCGCGGACGGTGTCGCGCTGTATCTCCGAGGCCGGGGTGGGCTTCATGTTTGCGCCGGCGCACCATGCGGCGATGCGCCATGTGGGCCCGATACGCGCGGATTTGGCAACCCGGACGATCTTCAATCTGCTGGGGCCGCTGTCGAACCCCGCCGGAACGAAACGCCAGGTCATCGGCGTATTTTCCCGCGACTGGATTTTGCCATTGGCCGAAGTCGCCGGGCAGCTCGGTTCTGAGCATGTCTGGGTTGTTCACGGCAGCGACGGGCTCGACGAGCTGACGACGACCGGTCCGACCTTTGTCGCCGAACTGAAGGACGGATCGGTAACGACTTTCGAGATTGTCCCCGGCGACGCCGGACTGCCGGTCGCGCAGCCTGAAGCGTTGCTCGGCGGCGATGCCGATGAGAATGCGGCGGCCATTGGCAATTTGCTTGCAGGCAAGCCGTCGCCCTTCCGCGATATCGTTATCCTAAATGCCTCCGCCACGTTGATTGTCGCCGGCAAAGCCGCGACACTGGCCGAAGGCGCCGAGATGGCAGCCATATCGATTGACAGTGGCGAGGCCCGTGAGCGCCTCGACGAGTTGGTGGCGATCACAAACGAATAGCGAATGGCTGACATTCTCGACAAGATAAACGCCTATAAGCGCGAGGAAGTCGCCGCCGCAAAAGAGCGCGTGCCGCTCGCCCTTCTTGAACGGCGGGCGGAGGCAAAGGAACGTCCACGCGGTTTTGCCGCCGCTCTTTCGCGCAAAATACAAGCGGGGCATTTTGCCCTGATCGCAGAGTTAAAGAAGGCCAGCCCGTCGAAAGGGCTTATCCGGGAAGATTTCGATCCCCCGGCCCTCGCCCGCGCCTACGAGGCCGGAGGCGCCGCATGCCTGTCGGTGCTGACGGACAGGCCCTCATTTCAGGGCGCGCCGGAATTCTTGACGCAGGCCCGCGCGGCTACCGCCCTGCCCGCTCTGCGCAAGGACTTTATGCTGGACCCCTATCAAGTCGCCGAAGCGCGCGCGCAGGGGGCCGACTGTATTCTTGTCATACTGGCCGGGGTCAGCGACGCCGAGGCAAACGCGCTCACCGCGGCCGCGCGCCGCTGGTCGGTGGACGTTCTGGCCGAAGTTCACAATGAGGCGGAACTGGAACGCGCCCTGGCTCTAGACACCGATCTGATCGGCATCAACAACCGCGACCTGAAGACATTCGCAACGACACTTGAGACGACCGAGCGCCTTGCGCCGCTTATTCCCGGGGACAAAATCGTCATCGGTGAAAGCGGCATCGATACCCATGCCGACCTTGAGCGCCTCGCCGCCGTTGGCGTGCGCACCTTCCTCGTGGGCGAAAGCCTGATGCGCCAGCGCGATGTCGAGGCGGCGACCCGGGTGCTATTAACGCCGACGCAAGAGGTGGCCGCCCAATGACCAAGAAAACGCTCACCCACCTGAATGAACGCGGCGAAGCCCATATGGTCGACGTGTCGTCCAAGGCGGATACCGACCGCGTCGCGATTGCCGAAGGTTTCGTGTCGATGCAGCCGGAAACCCTTGCCCTGATTGAAAAGGGCGACGCAAAAAAGGGCGACGTTCTCGCCACCGCCCGTATTGCCGGGATCATGGCGGCGAAGCGCACCCATGAGCTTATCCCGCTCTGCCATCCTCTTGCGCTGACCAAGGTGACGGTCGATTTCGAAACGTCGTGCGAGCCCGCCGGAATCAGAGTCGAGGCGATGGCGAAAGTCTCCGGCAAGACCGGCGTGGAGATGGAGGCAATGACCGCAGTGTCCGTCGCCTGCCTGACCATCTACGACATGGTCAAGGCGGTCGACCGGGCGGTCTCCTTCTCAGGCATTCGCCTGCTTGAGAAATCCGGCGGCAAGTCCGGCCGCTTCCGGGCGAAATAGCGTGGGGAACGGGCAAGACGCGCTACTGCCGGTCGCCGACGCCCTTGCGCGCGTCCTGGACGGGCTGGAAACCACCAACGCGGAATCAATCCCTCTTGAGGACGCGGCAGGCCGCATTCTCGCTGAAGACGTGACAGCCACGCTCACCCAGCCGCCTTTCGATGCATCGGCCATGGACGGCTATGCGGTCCGGGCGGAGGACGTTGCCACAGTTCCCTGCGCCTTAGTGCTCATCGGCCAGGCGGCGGCCGGACACCCGTTTTCGGGCGAGGTCAAATCCGGTGAAGCGGTCCGCATCTTCACCGGCGCGCCGCTGCCCCGGGGCGCCGATACGGTCATCATGCAGGAAAACACGCAAGCCGGCAGCGATGGCGTCACCATTCTGGAGGGCGCCGATAGGGGCAACTTCGTGCGCCCGCGCGGGTTCGATTTTTCCGACGGACAAGCGTTGATCGCCGCGCCGCGCCGCCTCGGTGCGCGCGAGATCACTCTTGCCGCCACAATGAACGCCGCCACCGTAGCCGTGCGGCGGCGGCCCGTCGTCGCCATACTCGCCACCGGCGATGAACTGGTGCCGCTGGGCCAAACGCCCGGCGAGGGACAAATCATTTCCTCAATTCCGCATGGTATCGCCGCCATGGTGGAAAATGCCGGCGGGCGGCCCTTCCCTCTGGGCATCGCAAGAGACACCAAGGAAAGCCTCGCCGACCATCTCGAAAAGGCCGGCGACGCCGATATTCTGCTCACCATCGGTGGCGCCTCGGTCGGCGAACATGATCTGGTTCAGGGGGCGCTGACGGACCGAGGGATGGCGCTCGATTTCTGGAAAATCGCCATGCGGCCAGGCAAACCCTTGATGTTCGGGACGCTCGGCGCGCAGCGCGTTATCGGCGTACCCGGCAACCCGGTGTCGGCCCTCGTCTGCGCGCGCATTTTTCTGGTGCCGATGCTGGAGGCCATGCTGGGTCTGGTGCGTTCGCGCTCGGCGGAAACCCGCGTCACCCTCGCCGTGCCGCTTGGCGAAAACGGCCCCCGCCAGCATTATATGCGCGCCACCCTTACCCGGGATTCCAATGGCCGCGCGCTGGCGACGCCGGTCCGCTCGCAGGACTCCTCGCTGCTCTCGCCGCTGGCCGAAGCCGGCTGTCTGCTCATCCGCCCGCCTCTTGCAACGGCGGCCGCGCAAGGCGATGACATCCCAGCGCTGTTGCTGGACTTTTAGCGCCGCACCCGACGCCGTCATTCCGGCCCAGGCCGGAACCCAGCGCAGAGATGCCACACCACCCTGCCCCAATAAACCGGGTCCCGGCTTACGCGGCGGATCACCCTATAATCCTGCCTCAACCTCCTGAATGCCTCTACACCTTCCGGTAAGAGTTCGCGTTTTATTCTCGACAAGTTCACGTTGTGATTCGCGGTGGCACCGTGTTCCGGTCTATCTGCACCGGAAAGAGATGCCCTTTAACCGCTTGCGGAACACAACTAGAACATGTATAGATGTTCTTGATTTGTCCATATATTGTGGCGAATCGGGATAACCCGGTCGCCACCCAAACGAGCGGTGCGAGCAAAGGGGGCCTTAATGCTGACGCCGAAACAAAAAGAACTTCTGATGTTCATTCACGAACGGGTCAAGGAGTCCGGCGTTCCACCTTCCTTCGATGAAATGAAGGATGCGCTGGACTTGCGCTCGAAGTCGGGCATACACCGGCTGATCACCGCGCTTGAGGAGCGCGGCTTTATCCGCCGGCTGCCACATCGCGCCCGTGCGCTTGAAATCATCAAGCTGCCCGAATCCATCGCTCCTTCGCGCGGCTTTGCGCCGAGCGTTATCGAAGGAAGCCTCGGCCGCTCGCCGGCTCGCAACGAAGCGGGCAGCGGCAGCAGCGTCACGGTGCCCGTCATGGGGCGGATTGCGGCCGGTGTCCCGATCGAGGCGATCCAGGCCCAGAGCCACACCATCGACGTCCCGCCCGACATTCTGACCAAGGGCGAGCATTTCGCGCTTGAGGTCAAAGGCGATTCGATGATCGAGGCGGGCATTCTCGATGGCGATACGGTAATCCTGCGGCGCAGTGACACGGCAAATACAGGCGATATCGTCTGCGCCCTGGTGGATGATGAGGAAGCCACGCTGAAACGGTTGCGCAGGCGCGGCGACTCGATTGCCCTGGAAGCGGCCAATCAGAGCTACGAGACCCGCATTTTCGGGCCTGACCGCATCAAGGTTCAGGGCTGTCTGGTCGGGCTCATTCGCCGTTATTAGGGTACGCCTGGTTCTGTTCGCTTTCCGCCCTGTCGTTCAAAGCCCGTCGCTTTTTGTTTTGGGCGAGTGTCGTGTGCGGATAAACTCATCCCTAGACAACACGCTAATCGGCGGCAAGCGCCCGGCCGCGCGCGGTATCGGCCGTGAAGCTTTTCTTCGGCACACCACGCGTCCAGGGACGGTTGCCCCGGCCGCCGGCGACCGACTCCACCCGGATCGATTGTCCGTCGAGATAAAATGCGTGGGCTCCCTCGTTGCTCAAGTCGAGACGATCGAGCGTCACACGGGCGGCCTTGCAGTGTTTGCCTACCGGAAATTTCGCAACCACAATATCGGCGCTCGCGCATTCTTCACGCAGCGCCGCGGGGTGCAGAAGGAAGGCAACGCTCTTGCCTCTGACGCGCGCGACGCATGCGAGATCATCGCAGGCAAAGTCCTTCAAGGCGCGCACTTCCCTGGGCGTGCGGGCGTCGCCATTGGATGCCAGCCATCTTTCCAGACTGTATGTGCCGCCCTTGCCCGGGGTCGCCGTCAGCTGCCCGTCCCCGCCTCTCACCGCAACGACTGCGCCGTCACGGTCGACAAGGATGTCGGGGGCCGAAACAGTCCCCGATGTTGCAAGCCCGGCCGCGGCAATTACCAGCCCGGCAAGCCGCCAGCGTTCCCGCCACAGCGTCAGCCAGAGACCGCCCAGCACTAGGGCCAGGAGCGAAAAGACAGGGATGGTACCGACGCGAACCACGGCGCCGTCCCAGCCCGACACCGTGCCGGCAATCTCGACGATCGTCTCTATTCCTGCCCCCATTGCCTGAAGCGGCCAGTATTCCAGGCCAAACGGCATGGCGATCAGCGAGGCCAGCGCCATGGGCATGACGCAGATGCCGACCAGTGGCATGGCGGCCAGATTGCCGATCAGGGAATATTGCGCAAGCTTATGGAAATGGAAAATGGCGAAGGGGGCGACGGCCAGGCCGGCAACCATGGTGGTGAGCGCAATGCCGGTGAAATAGCGTCCGGTGATCTGTATCCCCCGCCAAAACGCGAATTGGCTGGGGACCGGCTTTGTACGATTTCCCCACCGTTCGTAAACCGAGATCAGTGCGGCAGTGGCGGCAAACGACATCTGGAAACTGACGTTAAAGAGGCTCTCGGGATACAAGGCGAGAATGACGATCGCGGCAAGCGCCACATTTCTGAGCGTCAGGGCCGGACGGTCGAGCAGCACGGCCAGAAAAAATATTGCCATCATGAGATAAGCGCGCTGCGTCGCCACCGCGCCGCCGGACAGGGCGAGATAAAAGCCTCCGCCAAGCAGAGCCATGACCGCGGCTATTTTCTTCACCGGAAGACGAAGCGCTAGCTGTGGCACCATCGCGAGCCCCGCGCGCGCCAGCCAGTAGAGCGCACCGGCCATCAACGCCATATGCAGCCCCGATATGGCGAGCACATGGGCGAGCCCCGAATGGCGCAGCGCCTGCAATGCCGGCTTCGGGATGCGGCCACGCTCGCCGGTGATCAGTGCCGAGGCAATGGCGCCGGTCGGTCCCGGTACCGCCTGTCGAATGCGCCCATCCACACCTTTGCGCAACCCGTCGATCAGCGCTATGACGCGCATCTTCAAGTCAGGGAGTGGCGGGTTCTCAAGAACCGCAGGCGCTGAAATGGCGAAACCAACCGCGCCAATGCCATTGAACCAGGCCTTGCGCGAAAAATCGAACCCGCCCGGCGAGACCGGTTCGGGAACGGGTCTGAGGATCGCGCGGACTCGGATTGGCGTGCCGGCCTGCGGCGGGGGGTCGTAGCGGCTGGTAAGACGGACTTTGTTTAACCCGGCTGGCGTTATCTTGCCCGTGAGAGCCGTGATCCGCAGCGTCAACCGAACCCCCTTGGGCAGGACCGGCTGGCTCCGTTCAACCCATCCCTCGAGTATCACGGCGCCCGAGGCGCGCTCCAGCACCGGCGTGGAAAGTAGTACGGCGCGCAACTTGGCATCCGAGAATCCAAGCGCCACGCATAGCAGAGCCGCGAAACAGGCCCACAGGGCGGGCCGTCCGCGCGCCAGCAGCAAAAGCCCGAATATGGCCATCGGAGCAGCAAAGGCGATGATGCCGGCCGGTTCCTCGTCAAGCGCGAAATAAATGCCGATCCCTGCCCCAAACAGTACCGGCACCCAGAGAAACCAGCGATCGGCCTCGCTGAGAAGGGCATCGCCGAGCCTTTGGGCGGCGCCGCCTATCAGACCGGTCCGGTCGCGCGAATATTCTCCGTCCCCAAACATAGCCCCCCATGGCTGGTCCGATTGCGCTCACTCGCTCTTAACGCGCCCTCGCCAGCCATGCTACATGAGCGCGTGGGCTCGCCCGATATATTTTTCTTATACCCGCTCTGACGGTGGACAATCACAAACGAGATGGAACAGGTGCGACCAGCCCATGGCAGATAAAATCATCACCCGATTTGCTCCTTCGCCGACCGGGTTCCTTCATGTCGGCGGTGCCCGCACGGCCCTTTTCAATTGGCTCTATGCCAGAGCCAAGGGCGGGAAAATGCTGTTGCGCATTGAGGACACCGATCGGAAACGTTCAACCTCCGAAGCAATAGACGCGATCCTGGACGGGCTGAAATGGCTTGAGCTGGATTGGGATGGCGACGTTATTTACCAGCACGAGCATGCCGGACGCCATCGCGAAATCGCCGACCAGTTGCTTGGCGCGGGCAACGCTTACAAATGTTATTGCACGCCTGATGAACTTGCGGACATGCGCGAGCGCGCCCGCGGCGAGGGGCGGCCGCCGGTGTATGACGGACGCTGGCGGGACCGCGATCCTTGCGACGCGCCCGCCGGCGTCGCGCCGGCAATCCGCCTCAAGACACCGCGCGACGGTGAAACGATCGTCGAGGACCGTGTCCAGGGAAGCGTAACCGTCGCCAACAAGGAACTGGACGATCTGGTTCTGCTCAGGAGTGACGGTACGCCGACCTACATGTTGTCGGTCGTGGTCGACGACCATGATTCGGGCATAACGCACATTATTCGCGGCGATGACCATCTCACCAATGCCGCGCGTCAGAGCCAGATCTATGCGTCGCTCGATTGGGATATTCCGGTTTTTGCCCACGTGCCTCTGATCCATGGACCCGACGGCGCCAAATTATCGAAACGGCACGGCGCGCTCGGAGTCGAAGCCTACCGGGAAATGGGTTATCTCCCCGAGGGCCTGCGCAACTATCTGGTGCGGCTCGGCTGGAGCCACGGCGATGATGAAATCATATCGACCGACCAGATGATCGAATGGTTCGACCTTGATGGTATCGGCCGCTCGCCGGCCCGGTTCGATTTCGCCAAACTTGAAAATCTCAACTCGCATTATCTCCGCGCAAGAGATGACGCGCTGCTCGTCCGCGATATTGCAGCCCTCCTGCCCTATCTGCCAAACGAGCGCCGTTTCCCCAGGGATCTCGAAGCGAATGATCGCGGCAAACTCGAAATGGCGATGCCCCACCTGAAGGCGCGCGCGAAAACGCTGCCCGACCTGATCGAGGGCGCGCGCTTCCTTTTTACCGGGCGGCCCCTCGATATCGACGCGAAAGCAGCCAAGCTGCTCGACCCGCCGGCCCGCAAGCGCCTGGGTGCGCTGCTGCCCGCTCTGGAGGGGCTTGATGAATGGAGTGCGGAAACGATAGAGGCGTCCATTCGGGGCTTTGCGGAGGCGTCGGGTGAAAAACTTGGGCGGATAGCACAACCTCTGCGTGCCGCTCTCACCGGCCGAACCACATCGCCGGGGATTTTCGACGTGCTGATGCTTCTCGGCAGAGAGGAAACACTGGGTCGGATAAAGGACCAGGCGGAGACCAATTAAATTACTCCGTTTGCGGTATTCTGCATCCCGGTTGTGGATAATTCTGCGGCATCCGCCCTTTGGTGATCTTGCGGCACGGCGAAAAATCGAATACTCAGAGACACGTTTTCAAGTCAAATCGCGACTGCTTGTCCAAAACCATATGCGGCTTCCCGGGCGGCAGCACTGAGGAGGATTTTGCATGAGCAGTTCCCCTGCGACTAAACCCGATAATTCCGATCCCGCCAAACATAACGCGGCTACATTGTCGATCGACGGCAAGGAGTATCTCTTGCCTGTCCGGCACGGCACGGTTGGACCGGAAGTCGTCGATGTTTCATCCCTTTATAACGATACCGGTCTTTTTACCTATGATCCGGGATTTGCTTCAACTGCAAGTTGTGACTCTGAGCTGACCTTCATCGATGGTGAGAACGGCATCCTGCTGCATCGCGGCTATCCGATCGATCAATTGGCAGACAGGGGAACATTCCTGGAGACCTGCCATCTGCTGCTCTATGGCGAGCTGCCGACAGTAGACCAATACGCCGATTTCCAGAACCGGGTCACGATGCACACTATGGTGCATGAGCAAATGAACCGCATGTATGCCGGTTTCCGGCGCGATGCTCATCCAATGGCGATCATGGTCGGCGTCGTCGGCGCGCTTTCGGCCTTTTATCACGACTCGACCGATATCACCGATCCGGTCCAGCGCGATATCGCCGCCATCCGCATGATCGCGAAAATGCCGACAATCGCGGCGATGGCATTCAAATACTCAATCGGCCAGCCCTTCATCTATCCGCGCAACGATCTCGACTATTCGGCCAATTTCCTCCAAATGTGCTTTGCGGTGCCGTGTGAAGTCTACAAGGCCGACCCGACTCTCGCCCGCGCCATGGACAGGATATTTATCCTGCACGCCGACCATGAACAGAATGCATCGACATCGACGGTGCGTCTGGCTGGGTCGTCCGGCGCCAATCCGTTCGCGTGTATTTCCGCGGGCATTGCCTGTCTTTGGGGGCCGGCGCATGGCGGCGCAAATGAAGCCGCGCTCAACATGTTGAGTGAGATCGGGACAGTCGACCGAATCCCTGAATTTGTGGAGCGCGCTAAGGACAAAGATGATCCCTTCCGGCTGATGGGCTTCGGTCACCGCGTTTACAAGAATTACGATCCACGGGCTAAAATCATGCAGAAGTCCTGTCACGAGGTGCTCGACGCCCTCGGTTTGAAGAACGATCCGACGCTGCAGGTCGCTCTGGAACTGGAGAGAATCGCCCTGGAAGACGATTATTTCGTAGACAAGAAGCTGTATCCGAATATCGATTTTTATTCAGGGATTACACTGCGAGCGCTGGGTTTCCCGACAACTATGTTCACGGTGCTGTTCGCGCTGGCGCGCACTGTCGGCTGGATTGCGCAGTGGCGGGAAATGATTGAGGATCCCGATCAGCGTATCGGCCGGCCGCGGCAGCTCTATACCGGTCCTGCCGAAAGGGAGTATGTCCCCATCGATCAGCGCGGTTGACCGGCACGCGCCAGCGCCGCGTTCCTGATATGCAACAGCCCCTGGTCCTATGATTTGATCTTGCCGAGGATATGCCGGGCAGCCTCGCCGCTGGGAATTTGGCCCGTGGGCAGACGCATCTTTTCTCCCAAGCTTTGCATCGCCGCGAGCTGTCCTTTGCGCTCGGGACTATCCTTGAGCAGAGGCAACAGGGCGCCGGCAAGATTTTCCGGTGTGCAGTGCTCCTGGATAAATTCCGGGAAAGCTTTCTCGCCGAGAACCAAATTCGGCAGCACCGCCGATGAAGCAGTGATCAGTCGACGCATGATTTGTGAAAACCAACCCTCCACCTTATAGGCGACAATCATCGGCGTACCGCTGAGCGCAAGTTCCAGCGTCACGGTTCCCGATGCCGCAAGAGCGGCGCGCGCCAGGCGAAAGGATTGAAATTTCTCCCTTTCGCCCTCAATGATGTGCGGGCGAACCGGCCAGCGGGTAGCATATGATTCGATCAGCGTCCTGACGGAATTGACGGCGGGCACGACCACCTCAATCGGCCCGGCCGAGCGTTGCAGCAAACCAATCGCCTTGCCGAATGGTTCCATCAGGCGGGTTACTTCGTTGGGCCGGCTGCCCGGCAACACGACGAGAACGGGCAGCCCTCCCTTCAAATTGAGTTTCCTTGAGGTCTCCGAAGCGTCAAGAGACTGAATCCAGTCCTGGCGCTCTATCAAAGGATGGCCGACATAAACGCATTCCGGACCGCTAAGACGGCGGTGTGCTTCGGTCTCGAAAGGCAGAAGCGCCAGAATAAGGTCGACATAACCGCGCATCTTTTTGGCCCGGCCCGGACGCCATGCCCAGACGCTCGGCGACACATAATTCACAATCGGTATGCCGGGCCTGCGCCGGCGCACTCTCTTGGCGATCGGGTGGGTGAATTCCGGGCTGTCCAGAATGACAAGGACATCGGGCGCAAATCGAATGATCTCATTCACCGTCTGATAAACACGGCGGATGATTCTCGGCAATCTCGAAATAATTGCGACCGGGCCCATTACCGCGACGTCATGGAGCGGGAACAGGGACGGGCAGCCTTGCTCCGCCATCATTTCGCCGCCGACGACGGAAAATAAAATCTCCCCTTTTGCCTGACGGCGCAATTCAGGGATCAGCTTAGCTCCAAGCTGGTCGCCGGAATGCTCCCCCGCCACCAGAAAAACCCGAATTGGGGCACTTTCCGAAGTCATGCGGTTGGCTCTGAGGGTCCTTCGACCCCGATCACGAACAGCCCGGCCGCATCCGCCGCGGCAATAAACTCTTCACGATCTGCGATCAGGACATCATTCGCCGCAATCGCAATGCCGCAAAGATCCGCCGCTGCGGCATGGCGAACCGTCTCGGGACCGACGGTCGGCAGGTCGATCCGGCGCTCCTGACCCGGCTTTGGGCACTTGACCAAAACGCCAGAGCGTTTATTGAGCCGGCGTCTGCCCCACTGTTTTAAATCCTTGCACCGTTCGAGCATAAGATCGGTACCCTCGGCCGCCTCCACCGCAAGAACATATTTTCTTGCGACGACCGCGGCCTGTCCAACATCGAGCGCACCGAGCGCGGCAATCACTTTCAGGCCTGTCTCGATATCGGCGCGGTCTTCCTTGCTGGGTTTGTGCTTGCCAAGCACGCCCCTGCCAGCCACCAATTCCGGAGCAATTTCATGTGCGCCCAAGACCGTTAGCCCCTTGTCCTCGATAAACGCGACTATACCGCTCAGAACTGAATTGTCGCCGCCAATTGTCCAGCCCAGCAATGCCGGGGCGTTGGTGATACCACCCAAGTCGACACGTATGGTCCACCATTTGGGCCGCTTCACGCCGCCAACGATGACCAATTCGTTGCAGTTGTTTTTCTTCATGACGCGGAGGAAATGTCCCACCGTGCCAAAACTGATCCAGCTATGCGGGTAGGCTTCAATCGAGCTGCCGGCGCTTCCCCTGATACCGAAAATATGAACCGGACGGCCTGCGGCTATTGCCGCGTCGGCGACCGTGAACGGCATTTTACCGCCGCCGGCAATGATCCCGATAGCATTGTTCCGATTTTGAACTGATCCGGCCATCGATCACGTGGCGTCTTGCCGCAGCCCCGACTATGAAGATGGCGACTTTGGCACCAAAAGGGAACGAGAGGTGTCAGACTTGATGAAATCAAGCACCCTGTCGACAGACTCCTCACCGCCATATGTTGCCGCAACCCGCTCAGCGCGCTCCGACAGCGCACCATCCCCGGTAAACAGGAGATTATACGCGGCGCGCAGCTTCTTCAGCTGGTCGCGCGAGAGACCGCGACGCTTTATGCCGATAACATTCAACCCCTTCAAGCTCGCTCTTTCTCCGATTAC
>JAJFHO010000192.1 GCA_021775575.1 Hyphomicrobiales bacterium | reverse complement strand
GTCGCCAGAACGCGGTTGAACGCTGCTCTGGAAAGGGAACACGCCGTGGCCTTTGTTGCTGCCGTGGCATCCGCGGTCCGCAGCCCGCCATCCAACATGGCGATTTCGCCAAACAAGCTGCCGGGTTCGGCATGGGCAAAGGAAAGTTCGCGGCCCTCGGCGGTCAAAACCGACAACCGCACGCGGCCTTTGGAGACGAGATAGACGTCTTTACCTTCATCGCCGCGGGCGAATATCACCTGGTTGGCCGAGAAGGTGACTTCGCGCATCTCAGCTGCGATTGCCTCGCAACTCTCGTCGTCGAGACCTGAGAACAGCGCGGTTCCCTTGATCAACTCGATGAGTTCCTTCTTGGCGGTCATAACTGATCCTCCTGCAGGCCGTCATTGATCGTGAGAAAAACTTATCCGGCGGCTCGGACAATATGGCAACGAAATTGTCGATGAGAATTGAAAGGCTCTCTTGCAATTCGGCGGGGTCGTTTGCATTGTCGCCTGCGAAAAAGCATTTTCGTGCGGCTTTCGATCCGCTGCCTCAATCCACTGAATGGGTTCCATGAAATCCGCGATATCCGCCAAAAGCTCACTGTTTACGGCACTCAGCCGAACCGACGGCCCGCGCCGCGACACGCTCAGACGTGAACTCGCGCGCCGCAAACCCTCTGAACAGACTGGCGAAAGCCGTCCTAAACTCGTCCTTGCAAGTGCCAGTCCACGTCGATTGGCGCTGTTGGCTCAGGTTGGCATTAACCCTGACGCGCTGCGACCGGCGGAAATCGACGAGACGCCGCGAAAAGGCGAGATGCCGCGCGGTCTGGTGCAACGATTGGCCCGTCAAAAGGCGGAAACGGCGCTGGAACAGATCGCCAACGACAAGGATATCGCCGACGGCTACATTCTGGCTGCCGATACGATCGTTTCGATTGGGCGTCGAATTCTATTAAAGCCACAGTTCCTTGAGGAAGCCGTTGCTTCTCTGCAACTTCTGTCCGGGCGCACGCACCGGGTGATGACGGGCGTTTGCCTGATTACGCCTGACGATAAGATCCGCACCCGCATTGTGGAGACGAGGGTCCGCTTCAAACACCTCAGCCGGGCCGAAATCGAAGCCTACATCGCCTCGCGCGAGTGGCGGGGAAAGGCAGGTGGCTATGCGATCCAGGGGCTTGCTGGGGTATTCGTGCAAAAGCTGATTGGGTCTTACACCAACGTTGTCGGCCTGCCGCTCAATGAAGTCACCAGCCTTTTGGTTGGTGAGGGGTTCCCGATTCACTATGCTTGGCTGAAAATGGGCGAAGCCGACGAGGAATGATGTCGGGCCGTCAGTTCGCCGCCCGCACTGCCCCCCGGTCATTAGCCGTGACGGATGCAGCGATTCGGGCAGCCAATGCCCACAAGACGATCACAAGCAACGCAGCGATAACAAGGTCAGATGTCAAAGCCCAAGTCGAGCGAGGACGGTCAAGAGGTGGCCTCCGACAAGGAAGCCAAAGCGGCCCACAAAAGCCGCCCCTGCCCGATCTGCAGTTCCCCATCGACCTACAAATACCGGCCCTTCTGTTCCAACAGGTGCGCCGATGTCGATCTGGCGCGGTGGCTATCGGGGCGGTATGCCGTTCCCGGCGGCGATGCCGACGAAGACGAGGATGGCGATCAATCCCGTGTTGCCGATGCCGCGCGGCGGATGCCTCCAGAATTTGGGGAGCGGTGACACGTTGGACCAGATTATTTGGCGTTTCCGGCTGCCAAAACGCCGCTGAAAATTCCCCGGCAAGGTATCTTGCCAGTGACGATCAGCTTCACTATAAGTCGGGTCTTCGCGCGGCCCGGTTGGGGCTGGCGCCTTCGCCCAGGTAGCTCAGTTGGTAGAGCAGCGGATTGAAAATCCGCGTGTCGGTGGTTCAAATCCGCCCCTGGGCACCACACCGAGCTTTGCGCAGCAAAGCGAGTGCGACGTTTCATCAAGTGAGTCGATTGCAGCGGCAGGTGCATTTTTTCTACGAAAAAATCACCGAGAGCCTTATTTTATATCTCACGCGCTGAAAGCGCTCCGATGGGGCGGCGCTCGCGCCGGGTCGCCGTGCTCCCCGAACCTGCGGTTCGATGCCGGACTTTGAACAGTCGTCATGTGAAACTTTATATCTCACGCGCTGAAAGCGCTCCGATGGGGCGGCGGCGATGTTATTTGGCCAACACTCGGTGAACCGGCGTTGGGCGGCCGGGTCACTCCCTTCTTGCGCGTCTCCGACACGACGCTCCCCGAACCTGCGGTTCGATGCCGGACTTTGAACAGTCATCGTGTGAAACTTTATATCTCACGCGCTGAAAGCGCTCCGATGGGGCGGCGGCGATTTATTTGGCCAACACTCGGTGAACCCATGCCTAGCCCGTTAGGTCCGGCATCCAGACATTTTGCCCCGTCCAACTCCATGGCCGGGCTTCGACCCGGCCATCCAGGGCGTCGGGATGTGAGGTTCGCGATTGTCGCCCCTGGATGGCCGCTTCAAGGGCGGCCATGGAGTGAGTTTTGAAGCCTACC
>JAJFHO010000191.1 GCA_021775575.1 Hyphomicrobiales bacterium | reverse complement strand
TGTTCCCGTCCTACTTTTATCATCACACCGTGCCCTTCGAGGCGGCGGGCACGCGCATATCGATCGCCTTCGACCTGATGCCGGCATGACCGGCCTTGCGGATATTCGCCGCCTAAAAATTGACATCGCGGACGGTTTCCCTTCAGCCTGCCATTGTCGATTGGATAACGGAGCCGCAAGGATATGATTGGACACGTCTTTTACGTCTTAAAAGTTGCCAGCCTGCTTTCAGGATTTCTCGTCATGCTGGGCCTGCCGGGCGCGCAGGCCGGCCCGTTCGACTGTTCGGTCGTCTATGACGAGTTCGACAGCCTGATGAACAAGAATTATCTGCTGAAGCCCGAGGCCTATGGGCCGGTCGTCACCGGCAAATTTTCGCGCAGCCAGTATAATTCGCAACAAAAAGGCAAACTGTTGCTGCGTCCCGGACGCGAGGGGATGGGCGTCGCCATCGTGCATACAAACAAGAATACGCGCGGCAAATTTCTGTTCACCTGGGGCGGGCGCGGCGACGCTCGCGGCACGCCGCTGCTGGTGCTGCGCGACGTGACCCTGTTCGGCCGGGTGGCGGATGGCTATGCGCGCCGTATCACGCGCGAGATTCGTATCGGCTCCTCCCAGACCGTGGACCTCGACACCGGACGCGCGGCGGTGGGCGCCAAGGCCGATCTCTGGTTCCACAATGTCGATGGCAAAACGCTGCTGATCGAGGCGGTGAATGGCGCCAAGCTGACATTCCCGGTGGCGAGCTTGTGCAAATAGTCCGCAATTGGCATCCAACTGCTGTTGCCCCGCGCGCCGGTCGCCGCTACTAAAATCCCATGACGGGGAAAAGGGGAGTCGTCGCCGCGGGCCATGCGGTTACGGCGGACGCGGCGGCTGAAGTCTTGCGCGAAGGCGGTAACGCCTTTGATGCCGCGATCGCCGCGATGGCGACGGCCTGCGTGCCCGAGTTCGTGTTTTCCTCGATTGGCGGCGGCGGCTTTTTGATGGCGCTGGCGGCAGATGGCAACAAGACGCGCCTCTATGATTTTTTCGCCCAGACGCCGCGCGCCAAATGCCCGGAAGATGATCTCGACTTCTACGCGATCGAGGCCGACTTCGGTCCGGCTACCCAGGAATTTCATATCGGCGCCGGGTCGGCCGCCGTGCCCGGTCTGGTGCAGGGGCTCTACGCGGTTCATGCCGATCTCGGCACTTTGCCGATGAAGCGTCTGCTCGAGCCGGCGATCATCGCCGCCCGCGACGGCGTCGAGGTCAGCGCGCTGCATGCCTATCTCTATACGATCGTAGCGCCGATCCTGCAGGCAGGCGCCGATACCCGGCGGCTGTTCTCGCCCGGCGGCACGCTGTTCGAGGCCGGAGACATCTATCGCAACTCCGAATTCGCCAACCTGCTCGAGGCGCTGGCCAGCGAAGGCCCGCGGCTCTTCAGCGAAGGCGAAGTGGCGCGCGCCATCGTCGATCAGTCCCGGACCCATGGCGGACATTTGACAATGGACGATCTGAAGGCCTACCGGGTTGAACGGCGCCAGCCCCTCCACTGGCGCTATCGCGGCGAGGAACTTCACCTCAACCCGCCGCCCGCCGCGAGCGGGGCGCTGATCGCCTTCGGTCTCGGCCTGCTTGAGCGGCTGGTGCCGCGCGGCGTGCCGGACGCCTGCGCGCTCGCCCGGGTGATGGAGGAGACCAATACGGTGCGCATGGCCCGCGGCGGCGCGCTGCATGAAATCGTTTCCGACGCGGCGCTGGCTGAACATTTTGCAGCCCTTCAGGCGCACAAGCCGGCAACGCGCGGCACCACCCACATCTCGGTCATCGACGCCGAGGGAAACGCCGCCTCCGCCACGATCACCAATGGCGAGGGCAACGGGCATGCGGTGGAGGGCTGCGGCTTCATGCTCAACAATATGCTGGGCGAAGAGGACCTGAACCCGGAAGGGTTTCACCAGTGGAGCGAGGATAGCCGGCTGTCGAGCATGATGGCGCCCAGTGTCACGCTGTCGCGAGAGGGCATGGTGACGGCGCTGGGGTCGGGCGGCTCGAACCGCATCCGCACCGCGATCCTGCAGGTGCTGGTCAACCTTCTCGATCGCGGCATGGGTCTTTCAAGCGCCGTCGGCGCCGCGCGCATTCACGCCGAGCGCGGCGGAACCCTCAGTTTCGAGGAAGGCCCCTGGAGCGAGAGTTTTTCCGACGCCGAGCGCGAGGCGCTTCGCGAAGCCTATCCGGACGCGGAAGGCTGGCCCGAGGTAAATTTGTTCTTCGGCGGCGTTCATGCGGCAAGGCGCACGCCAAAAGGTGGGTTCGAAGGCGCCGGCGATTCGCGCCGCGGCGGCGTCGCGGTTATCGTCTAGGCTGAAGCCGGGGCAGGCTCATGCTCGACGCAGAGTTTCGCCGTCTCCGCCTCCGCCAGCGGCAACTCAAGCAATCCGCAGCGATGCGGGCCACCGGGATCATGCTCGGCACCCAGCCGAATGAAATGACGGCAGGACCGGCACAGGCCAAAAGTTTTCAATCCCCGACGCGCGATGCGGTCATGCAACAGCGTCCTCAGCCCCAGGCGCAGGGCATCGAGCGTGTCCGCGCCGAGGGTCGCCGCGGTCGGGCCGATGCGCCGGCGCGGGTCGAGCGAGAGTACCCGTTCACCTTCATCCGTCAGTGAAAGCTGGATTGAGCGGCGCCCGCCCGGCCGCTTGGCGCGGGTCACCAGACCCTTGCGCTCCAGCGTCCGCACGGTCTGCGACACCGTTCCCTTGGTGGCACCAAGATAAGCGGTGAGGGCTCCCGGCGAATTGGAAAATCGATTGCAGCGCGCCAGATAGCGCAAGGCCTCCCACTGGGCCGGGTTGAGGCCTGCCTCATACTCCTCTGTTCGCATCAGCCGCTCGAGACGCTCCACGAGCATTGCGATCTCGCCGCTGTTCCTTGTCCCATCAGCCATTTTTTTAGTATCGAGTCGATATTTTATATTGCAAGCAAAATCACGGTGTATTATTTAGGTATCGAGTCGATACTATAAACCGACAAAAAGGAGTGTGCCATGAAGTTGCGTGCGATAGTGGGTGTGATTGCGATCAGCGGTTTTGCTTTTGCCGCGCAGGCCGGAGAGGGGAAAATCGCCTATCCGGAGGGATACCGGGACTGGCCCCATGTCAAATCCATGGTCATTCTGGAAGGTCATGATCTGGCGGACCCGTTTCAGGGTATCCATCATCTTTATGCGAATGAAGCGGCACTTGCCGGCTACCGGAGCGGAAACTGGCCGGACGGAGCGGTTATCGTCTTTGACCTCCTGAAATATGCCGAAGGCGGGCACGCGCTGCAGGAAGGCGACCGGAAACTGATCGGCGTCATGCGCAGAGAGACGGCGCGTTACACCGATACCGGCGGCTGGGGCTATGAGGGTTTTGCCGGCGACAGCAAGACGAAGCGTCTCGTGAGCGATATGATGGGGCAGTGCCATGGCTGTCACACGGGTCAGGAAAAGACGGGCTTCGTTTTCAGCAAGCTGAGGAAATGACGATGGCGGAAGAGCGGCTCACATTCCGGGCGACCCGGTGGTTCAATACCGAAGACCCGCCGACGCCGGAAAGCCTGGCCGGCAAGGTGGTGGCGCTGCATGCTTTCCAGATGCTGTGCCCGGGCTGCGTCTCGCATGGCCTGCCTCAGGCCCGGCGCATCGCCTCCACATTCTCCGCCGAGCATGTTGCGGTGGTGGGCCTGCATACCGTTTTTGAGCATCATGAGGTCATGACCCCGGACGCGCTGGAGGTCTTCATCCACGAATATGGCTGGGCATTCCCGATTGGCGTCGATGAACCATCCTCAACGGGCCACATACCGCGCACCATGGCCGCCTATATGATGCAGGGCACGCCGAGCCTGCTCCTTTTCGATGCCGGCGGACGGTTGCGCTGGCACCAGTTCGGCCGGCCGGACGACATGGCCGTCGGCGCGCAAATCGCGGGGCTCTTGGCCGAAGGGGTGGATGGCAAAGCCGGTCATGCGACGGACGATGCGGCGAAACTGGGGTGCGATGCGGAGGGCTGCCCTGTCCCGCCGCGGTGACGCCGCCGCGCCGCTCGCCGTCTCAAAAACCCTGCAGGATCAGCACTTCCGGATTCAGCGGCATTGTCGCAGGCGACAGGATGACGCTCTGCGTTGCGCTGCGGCGCACCGTGAAGTCCTTGCCGAGTTCGGAAAGGAATGAATCGAGCGAGCCGAAAAAATGCATCGGGATGACGATGCGCGCCCGCAAAGCCTTCAGAACCTTCAGCATGCCGGGGTGATCGAGCGTCCAGGTGCCGTCAACGGGTACGAGCACGACATCGAGCTGGCCGATCTGGCCGAGCTG
Organism: Hyphomicrobiales bacterium; assembly: GCA_021775575.1. GTDB lineage: Bacteria > Pseudomonadota > Alphaproteobacteria > Rhizobiales > Methyloligellaceae > JAJFHO01. The sequence continues at coordinate 10,072 of JAJFHO010000191.1, read as the reverse complement.
CTGGGCGGTGAGCTCATGATGCAGATGCCCCAGATGGCCGATGCACAGGCCCGATAGCTCGAAAATAAAGATCGAGTTGCCGAACTTTTCGGTGACGCCGACAGCCTCCCAGGTGCGGATATTGGTCGGCACGTTGCGGATATAGACGTCGCCGACGCTCAGATTATGTTCCGCCCAGCCGCCTTCCGGGTTCCAGCCTTTGAGCACATGCTTGATTCCGGGATCGGGAAACTCCGTGTAATGGGTTTCATGGGCGTGGTTCATGGTGACGACATCGGGCAGCGGGCCCGGCCCGTGCCAGCCGGCATAGTCCGTCGCGATGCGGACGCCTTGCGGGCTTTCGATCAGAAAGGTCGAATGGCCCGCGAAGGTGAGGCGGACCTGGTTATTCTGCAGCGCCGCGCTTTTGTAGGCGACCGGCAGCGCCCCGCGAAAATTCTGCGCGACCGCGAGGCATTTGCTGGTCACGGGCGCGGCGATGCCGGCGGACGGGCCGGACAGCCACGCCAGGGTCAGGGCAAAAAAGACAACGACCGCGCGCAACGAAATCATATCCCGTCTCCCCGGCAAAATTGACCGTCGAAAGCATAGCCGAGGCGGCAATTTATGCCCAGCCGGCAGATATCGGCATGGCATGTGCCGTCGCACCACAGAGTGTAAAGCCCGGAAATCCGCCATTTTTGAATGTGTCAAGATTGTGGCACACGGCTTGCCTCAACCCAGACGCGCACACCGTGTCCTATTGGGCGCCCAAAAGGAGGGCAGCAAATTGTTTGGCGTATCTCTGTTTGCCCCTTTCGGGTCCGGCGGTGTTGCCCGGCCCGTATCATTACCCGACATCCCCCAGCTTGCGGAAAGGCGCGCCGACCATATCGAAAAGCGCATCGACTCCGGGAAGCTCGACCCCGAAGCACTGGATAAACGGCTTCAGGCGCATTTCGGCGACGCCGCGAAAGGCATTGTCGGCGAAGACGGCTCTGTCGACTTCGACAGGCTCGAGAAGCTCATTATCGAAACCCGTTCGGAAAAATTGCAGGACCGGCTTTCCGCCCGCTTCGGCGAGAAGGCGGAAGGCATTGTCTCTCCCGAAGGTGTCGTCGATAAGGAAAGGCTGCGCGAGTTGTTCTCCGAGCAGCGCATCGAGCACATTTTCGACCGGCTCAAGGAAAAATTTGGCGACCGCGTCGACGGCGTGATCGGCGAGGATGGAAAAATCGATTTCGCCGCGCTGAAGAAGCTGATCGCCGAGCTGCGCCAATCGCTGCCGCCCGAGCCGCCAGGTGCGGAACCTCCCGGCACCAAACCGCCTTTCGTACCCGGCACGCCCCCCGCTCCGGAGCTCCCCCGCCCGCTTGAGCGCGCAAGTCTCGCGACGGAGGAAATCCGGATTGACGATATCACCAGACCGCGGCCGACCGGGCCGGCCCCCGACAAACCGGGGCGGAGCGTCGCCGGCGTTGATCCGGCCGCTCCATCGAACCGCCCGGTGATAAGAGCATCCGACCAGCTTGCGGAATTGCGCGGAACATTGCTCGAGGCCCGGCTTGAGCGCCAGTTTGGTAGAGACGCGCAAGATGTCTTCGGCGATGACGGAAAGATAGATTCCGACGCCTTGAGAAAACTGTTTGACGAGAACGGACCCGGCCACTCCCCTGGCCGGCGCGGCCCGAAGCACTCCCCCTATCCGGGCCAGCCGATACACCCACGTCCGTTCCTCGAACTCCGCGCCTGACCCCCATATCCCGGCGCGGAACCCAAAGAGGACCGGGACTCCCCCTCCCGGTCCTCTTTTTTTTTGGCGTAAATTCGTCCGAAGGATCGCTTAAGCTATATTACCATCACCACAGGTTGATAAACACTGAGCGGGCACCACATCAGGTGCGTATGCTGATGAATGAAAGCGGCGCCGCAAGGATGCCGGGGAGGAAGCAATCATGACCATGGCCGAAACCGCGCCGCAAAACACCGAATTCGTTGATTTCTGGAACGAGATACTGGTTCCGAAATTCATAAGTTACCGCCACATCCTGGTTGGCGGCCTGACGCATCATAGCGCCAAGATATTTCCCAAACTCGACGTGCATGAAGGCGACAGCGTTGTCGATGTCGGCTGCGGGTTCGGCGACACCGCAATCCAGCTCGCGGAGTTGGTCGGACCGGCGGGCTCGGTGACGGGCATCGACTGCTGCGACGCGTTTCTGGAGTATGGCCGCAAGGACGCCGCCGCCGGCGGCGTCGACAATATCCGCTTTGTCGAGGCCGACGTTCAGGCTTATCCGTTCGAGCCGGTCCATGACTTCTGTTTCTCCCGGTTCGGGACGCAGTTTTTTGAAAATCCGGTTGCCGGCCTCAAGGCGATGCGGTCTTCGCTCAAGCCGGGCGGGACAATGACCATGATTGTCTGGCGCACTGTCGCCGACAATCCATGGCTTGGCCTGCCGAAGGAAATCGTTGCCCAATTCCTGCCGCCGCCAGGCGAGGATGGGCGAACCTGCGGGCCCGGACCCTTCTCGATGGCCGATCAGGAGATGGTCACCAAGCAGCTTGAGATCGCCGGCTATACGGACATTGATTTTGAGCGCGTCGACGCGCCGCTGATGGTCGGCAATTCGCTGGAAGACGCCGTCGCCTTCCAGCTCGCGCTCGGACCGGCCGGCGAAGTCTACCGCGAGGCCGGCCAGCTCGCCATCGACCGGCATGACGAGATCGAAGCCGCGCTTTGCGCCGAACTCGGCAAATATGAAACGCCGGACGGCGTCTTTCTGGAGTCGAGCTCCTGGGTCGTCTCGGCGCGCAATCCGGCCTGAGCGGACGCGCGTTGCGCGAACTGAAGACTTATGAGGAACGGGCGGAGGCGTCCGGCTCTCATATGCCGGATAGGGGCCCCTAGGACAGAGCCCGTACAGCAAGCACGACCACCAGAACAGCGCCCGCCGCCAGCTTGCCGACAGTGCCGAGAAGCCGTCCGATAAGTGCGCTCCAGCCGACCGAGACGCTCTTGTCGGTGATGCCGTGTTTCCACATTTCGCCAAGATAAGCGCCCGCGAATGCGCCCGCCGCGCCGCCGGCCAGCGCACCCAGAATCGACCCGGCAAAGGGCACCGGCAGGCCCATGATCGCTCCGGTTATACTGCCGGCAATCGTTCCGACCAGCGCCAGCGCCACGGCGCGCCGGCTTGCGCCCTGTTTTGCCGCGCCATAGGCCCCGGCGACCATTTCCAGCAACTCGCCGCCCGCCGCGATCACCGCCAGCAGGCCGACCGCTTGCCAGTTGATGCCTTCGCCGCCATTCAAAGGCGTCACCGCCCAGGCGAACAGGGCGGCAAGGCCGACAATGAACCAGTTGCCGGGCAGCGCGAAAAAATTGGTAATCCAGGCGACGCCGGCACCGAGCAGCAGCAGCGTGACCCAGACATAATAGGCGAGTTGGATATCGGGCATGGGCAGTAAGTAGGCGCTCGGCGCGCAACTTTCCAGCGGTTAAAGCATCTGAGGAGTAAGGGGAGATGCTATATGAACACTCAGGCATGACACTCGATGAGAACCACGCCGAAACGCCCAAGGGAATCCGCCGCTGGCCGCGCATCGTAATCCTGTTGCTAATCTATGGCGGTTTGCTGGCCGCCGGTCACTGGGGCAGCGGTTGGCTGATCGGCCTCGTCGGAGTAGACCTCAGCCCCGAGGCCCAAACCCATGCCCGCCACGTCGCCATGGCGGGCCTGGCCCTCTATGGCCTGTTGATGGCGGTTCCCTTCGTGCCCGGCATCGAGATCAGCCTCGCAATGCTGGCGGCATTCGGCCAACAGATCGCCATGTTCCTCTATGCGGCCACGGTGGCGGCTCTGGTGGTTTCCTATCTGATCGGCCGATTGGTGCCCGTGCGCCTGATCTCGTCGTTGTTCGGCGCTCTCGGTCTGCACCGCGCGGAGGGTCTTGTCCGCAGTCTTGAACCGCTGAGCGCCAAGCAGCGTCTTGAAGTTCTGATCGCTCATGCGCCAAGGCGATTCATACCGGCTCTTTTGAGGCATCGCTATATCGCCATTGCCGTCGCGTTGAATCTGCCGGGCAACGCGATCATCGGCGGCGGCGGCGGCATCGCGCTGCTGGCGGGGATCAGTGGGCTGTTTACATTTCCCCGCTATCTCGCCGTCGTGGCGCTGGCGGTGCTGCCGATACCGTTGGCCGTCATGCTGACCGGTTGAGCAAAGGCCCGTCGGCTTCGGCACGCACCCGCCGCCTGCTTCACGCGTCAAACAGGAGCAGCGTATCGAAAGCGTCGACAGCGACTGTCAGGCGTCCGCCGTTCGTCTCGGCATGGCGCAGGGCGGCATCCCGCGCGAATTTCCGGACTGTGTCCGCGTTGCCGCAGCGCAGGGCAAGCGCGCCGAGAAACGCCTCGCGCTCCTCGCCCGCACGCGCCAGATCGCCGAAGCGCGCGTCATACGCCTCGCGCGTCAGGACCGTGATCGGAAACCCGCCGGTCAGGGAGACGGTCCAGCCGGCGTCTTGACTGCGCGCGGGCGTCACCTCGAGCAAATCGGCGAGGCGGGCGGCTTCATCGCGTTCGCCGCCCGCGACGACGATGACCAGTTCGCAGAAACCGCCGACGCCATTGGGGTGGCTCTGCCATTCGTCCCGCCAGAGGAGTTCCGGTGTCAGATGCTCGCAGAAATAAAGCCGGCCGGCGGGAAAACTGTCCGCGCGCGCCGTCACCGTCCGGAACCGCGCCTCATGCGTGGCGCCGCCTGAAAGCGTAACGGGGCGGGAAAAGGATTTCGGCGGATCGCCCGCCATGCCGAGCGCGTCAAGCCGCGCGAACGCCTTGTCCACATCGCCGGTCTTGAAGACGAGCCCGTTAAGGCCGGCCGGCGCATTCGCAACCTCCGGTCGCTTGGCCGCGTCCGCTTCCGCGATGCCGAGCAGTTCCAGATAGTCGGTGGCGAACATCATCAGATGGTTGATCGAGCCCAACGTATGGTGGCCGCGCGGGGTCAGCGTGAAGCCAAGGCGCGTGAAGATGTCTTCCGCCCGGTCCATGCCGAAGCGGGCGTTGATGACGATATGGTCGAGACGGGCCGTCATGTCATGGCCGCGAGACGCTGCGTGCCGCCCGCTCGCCCCCGCTCACTCCAGGCGATGCGATGCGCCGCGAACGGGCGGTTGGCGCCTGCCAGCTTCGCCGGTCAGCCGCCGAACATTTTCTTCAGATTGTCGAAACCGGCTTGATAGATTCCCTGGACCGCGGCCATCGCGTCCTGTTCGCTCGCGCCCATTCCTTCGACGGTGTCAAACTCACTCGACCATTCGATGGTGCTCCCCGCGCCTTCGCCCGAGACCTTGATGGTAGAGCGGTAATTGGCGACCGGCAGCGGGCTGTCGGTGATCGAATAGGTATAGGTGCGCGCGCTGTCGTCGACGCTTTCCAGCTTCTCGACGATCGTGGCGCCGCCGGCAATCGACAGGGTGCGGGTCTGCCCGGCTTCGGTAAGCTCGCTGTTTTCGACCGCCGGATGCCAGTCCGGCAGTGCGTTAAAACCTCCGATCAGTTTCCACACCTCGTCGGCGGACGCATTCAAATCGGTCGATATCGATACCTTGGCCATGGTTCCCTCCTATGCTGTTTTTAAGAGCCTGCGCATCGCAGGCTAGCACAGATTGGCGGCGCAAGAGGTGGCGTATGCTGCCCGGTTTGACGGCTCCGGCCCACGTTTCGTAACCTCTTTACTGTTTTGCGGCTAAGATGGCGCTATATCGTGAAGTCATCGGGGGGAATCTGGCGTGTACCGTTACCTGACGTTGAGCGCGGCTTTGGCGTTTCTTGCGCTTTTCTCCGGCGTTGCCCGCGCCGATGTGCTCGCCCATATCGTTCTTTCAGAACAACGCCTGCATCTCTATGTGGACGGCGAAAAGAAGGATATTTGGAAAGTCTCGACGGGCAAGAAGAGCGGGTGGACACGCACCGGCACCTTCCGGCCCTATTTTCTGAGCAAGCACCACCGCTCCAGGCTGTTCCGGGGCGCGCCGATGCCTTTTTCGGTGTTTTACGACAGCCATTGGGCCATTCACGGCACCACCGCGGTGAAACGGCTCGGCAACCCGGCCTCGCATGGCTGCGTGCGGCTGCACCCGAAACATGCATCCGTGCTGTTCAACCTTGTCGTCAAGCAGGGCAAGGCCAATACGGTGATCTGGATTACGAAATAGAGGTCGGCGCGGCCTTCACGGAGGGATGTTCGGTGCGCGACGGCACGATCCCTAGCGGGCCGCCAACCGTACGCCTACGCCGCCGCTTCAGTGGCCATTCTCACTTTGAGGAACCGCATGATCTTGTACGCGGTAGGAGTGTCGACCGCCGTGTGCAGCATACGGACATCCGCCAGGATCTGAGCCGTATTGGTGCCCTTTGCCTTAAACAGATCAATCAGATCGTCGAGGGCGCGCCGCGTGAAGCCGGCGGCCTTCACGATTATGGCGATAGCAAAGGCATTGCCGCAAGCCAGGGTGCCGCCAATAACGCGAGGCGCAAGCCCCATAAGCTTGGATATCGCGTAGGCCGCGCTCTCCTTGTCCCTGGCCCTGACAAAGCGCAGGACCGTGTCCTCCGACAAATTGCCACTGTCGTGCAGATGGTCGACTTCACGCCGGTATTTTGATTTGACTGGGTCAATATCGGGGATATCGGATCCGGCCGAGATATCATCGGCTATATCGCCAAGGGATAGCCCTCCGACGCTGGGCCCAAGCTGCTCGAAGCCACGTTCCACATTGTCTCTGACGTCACCGCGCAGATTGGCCGGCAGATCGCTGCGCTCGCTGATCGTGTCATTGATTTCCAAATTCGTGTCCGCGCGTTTGACCAGCGTCTTATAACCGGCGGGCGAGAAGCTGGCGCCATCGTTGCCCGCCAGTGTCTGCAAGACGGGCTCGTCGCCCTTACTCACCAAAACGTCGGTCACGGGCTGTGCCAATTCCCGCCTTTTGGCGATTGCCAGCGAATATTCCGGGCCCTGGGATTGTGCGATCGAGACGAGGTCTTGCGTATTGAGAACCGGGCTGTGCTCCAGCATCGGCTGGGCGACCGCAATCGTGTCATTGGCAAGCGAGAGGGCAAGATTTCGTGGCGTGTTCGCGCGGTCCGCGATGCGCAGCGATAACTCTGCGCGGGCGTCTTCGCCGGCCTCGGAGGCGACCCGCCCGATAACCTCGCCAAACACGGCGGAGTCGGACTCGCCCTGCTGTTGCGACGTTGTCAAAAACAGATCCGACAACCGGCGCAGGACAGCCCGGCGGGACTCAGATGTCGTGGCGGAAGACAAGCTCTCCAGCTCTGTCAGGCAGGCTCTTACATTTTGCATTCGTCGACGTCCGTGAGGTTGGTGAAACTGCGCACGAAACGTCAGGAAGTATAATCGCAAATTGATAATATATGATTATGGATAGATAGAAGCTTGTGAACCGGCGAACCGGTCACCGGAGTGCAAGCCACCAGCCTCACCTTCCCAAGTTCCCCGGTAAATGCCGTGAAATTGTCATGGACCACGGCGATCTGTCACACTCCGGCCCGGATATCGATTTGGTCAGGCACGAATATGATCCGCAGATTGATGCTTCCGGCTCTGGTTTCACTCGCGTTCGCCTGTCAGGCGATTGCGCAAGAAGGTGAATTCGTCCGCGAGCGGGCCCTGATGATCGATACGATCCGTTCTTACACAGCGCTCGGCCTCGGCTATGCGGGCGAGGAGGGCATTCCGGAAAACATCCTGGAGGCCATGGCGCGGACCAGGCGCCACCTCTTCGTCCCCAGGCGTTTTACGTCTCTGGCCTATGCCGACCGGCCGGTTCCCATCGAGAACGGCCAAACCATATCGCAGCCCTTTATCGTCGCGCTGATGACCCATCTGGCCGGGGTTGAACCGGGCGACACGGCGCTCGAAATCGGCACCGGCTCGGGCTATCAGGCGGCGATCCTCGCGCAGCTGGTGGAAAAAGTCTGCACCGTCGAGATCGTGCGGCCGTTGGGTCTGGCGGCGGCGAACCGGCTGCGGGATCTCGGCTATGACAATGTGCGCGTGAAGGTCGGCGACGGCTACAAGGGCTGGCCCGATTGCGGCCCCTTCGACGCGGTGATCGTCACGGCCGCGCTCGGCCATGTGCCGCCGCCGCTGATCGAACAGCTGAAAGTCGGAGGCAAGCTCGTCATGCCCGTCGGCCCCGCCGGGGCGACGCAAAAACTCACCATCGTCGAAAAAACCGCGCCCGGCCAAACAAAAACCCGTTCCGTCGGCCCGGTCCGTTTCGTGCCCTTCGTGCGGCCGCGGGAGTGAGGGGGCTTCCCCGCATCATTCGTCGTTCCGGGCCGCCGCAACCGCTATTCGGCGGCTTCCTTCACTTTGCGCAAATCCATCATGCCGAGCACATATTTCTCATAGAAGGGTTGCGACTGGCCCTTCTTGACCTTGCGCAGGAAATATTTCTCGAAGGCGATCTTGCCCAGATGGACCCATTTGCCGCTGGCGGACCAGTTGACGTTGCGCGGCGGATTCTGCGGTTTGGCGATGAAGGCGACGCCGCTATCGCCGAAGTCGGCGAGGCAGAAGGCATTCCACGTCGCCTCGCTCTCCGGCTCGCGGCCCTTGATCAGCGCATCTATGTTGCACGCGGCCGCGCTCACCATGCTCTCGATCATATAGCCGGTCTTCGGCACGCCGGTGGCGACGGGCGTCGCCTCCAGCGGGGCGATTGCGATGCACACGCCCACGGCGAAGATGTTTTTGAATTTCGGGTTGCGCTGATGCTCGTCGACAATGATGAAGCCGCGCGGGTTTACCAGCCCGTCAATATCGCGCACCGCGGGGATGCCGCGGAAGGCGGGCAGCATCATCGCATAGCTGAAATCCAGCTCGTGGGTCTTCTTGTCCTCGCCGTCCTCGCCGACCTCGGTGACATACATCTTGCCCGGTTCGACCTTGTCGGTCTTGGCGTTGGTGATCCATTTGATGTGCCGCTCGCGCATTTCGGATTCGAGCAGGCCCTTGGTGTCGCCGACGCCGCCGAGGCCGAGATGGCCGACATAGGGCTCCGCGGTCACGAAGGTCATCGGCACCTTGTCGCGGATCTTCCGCCGGCGCAGATCGGTGTCCATGATCATCGCATATTCATAGGCCGGCCCGTAGCAGGACGCTCCCTGCACCGCGCCGACCACGATCGGACCCGGCGCCTTGCAGAATTCCTGCCAGGCTTCGCATGACTTTTCGGCGTGATCGATGGCGCAGATCGACTGGGTATGACCCTCGAGCGGCCCCAGTCCCGGCACCTCGTCGAAAGCGAGTTCCGGACCGCTGGCGATCACCAGATAGTCATAGTCGAGCTCGGTGCCGTCCTCCAAATCCAGCCGGTTCTTGTCCGCATGCAGCTTCTTGGCGCCGGACGCCTTGAAGGCGATGCCGTGCTTGGCGAAGGTCGGCGCCAGATCGATCGTAATATCGTCGCGGCTGCGCCAGCCGACCCCGGCCCAGGGGTTGGACGGCGTGAACTGGAAATAGGGGTTGTTCGAGACCACGGTAATCGTGTCGCCGGAGCCGATCTTGTCCTTAAGCTCATAGGCCATGGGGATGCCGCCGATGCCGGCGCCGAGAATGACGATGTGGGTCATTGCGTGTACCTCTCCTGCCCGCCCGGGCGGTTTGTGCGGCGCCCGGTTACACGCGTCATGCGGTCCGTCGCTCGTTAGCGTGCCGGTTTATCGCGGCCGGCCGGGCTGGCGAGCGCACATGCGCCTCGACAGCGCGTCGATCAAACCGGCTGGCCCGGACCTGTCCTGCGGATATCTGCCGCCGCAGGACGATCCCCGTTCCAGCCGCAATTTAGGCAATCGCGCCATCGCGCGCCTTGATCAGCGTCAACCGTTTGTCCGGGATGATGGGGGGGCGGCGTGTCCACGGGCCTTGCGCCGCGCGGTAACGGCATGACGGGGGAGTGCGATGCGCCGCCACTCCTAATTCGTCATTCCGGCGAAAGCCGGAAACCAGTAGAGCGGTGCCACACGCACCATCGCCAAAGAACTGGATCCCGG
>JAJFHO010000020.1 GCA_021775575.1 Hyphomicrobiales bacterium | reverse complement strand
GGGTTCCGCCGCCTGGTTCATCGGTGTTCCATGATCGCGCAACGAGAAAGCCTAGACCTCTACCGGCTCTTCCTCCGCATCGTCATAATCCAGATCGGGGTCGGCGCCATCATCATGAGCGTCATGGCCGCGTTGCGAGCGGCCGGGGGTCGGGCGGCCGATCTGCTGTTCCAGATCGGCGATGTCGATGAACATATCGGCCTGGCGGCGCAGTTCATCGGCTATCATCGGCGGCTGGGTCGTCAGGGTTGATACGACACTGACGCGCTTTCCCTTATATTGCAGCGCCTCGACGAGGGAGCGGAAGTCGCCGTCGCCGGAGAACAATACGATATGGTCGAGATGCTCCGCCAGTTCCATCGCGTCGACGGCGAGTTCGATATCCATATTGCCCTTGATCTTTCGCCGGCCGGCGGCGTCGGTAAACTCCTTGGTCGGCTTGGTCACCATCGTGTAGCCGTTATAGTCGAGCCAGTCGACCAGAGGGCGGATCGAGGAATATTCCTGATCCTCGGCAATCGCCGTATAATAAAGCGCCCGAACCAGTTGCCCCTGGGCGCCGAACAGCTTTAAAAGACGCTTATAGTCGATATCGAAGCCGAGAGATTTCGATGTCGCGTACAAATTGGCGCCATCGATGAAAAGTGCAACACGTTCTGTTTTGTAAAAATCCATATTTTGCAATTCCTTATGAGCAACTATTAATAAAAAGAATTAAATAAGAGCAAGGCTCGCCGAGCCATTACCGCCCAAGCCTGCTTTATAGGTGCAGGGCAAAGGCTTGGCAAATCTGGATGGCGGAGCGCAGCGGTGATCATTCTTGGACTGGGCTCAAGCAGAAGCGGACCCTGGGGCTCTCCGGCGGAAACGATTGAACAGTGCAGACAGGAGCTTGCCGGGCACGTTTTCACGATCAGTGCGTGGTCGTCCCTATACGAAACCGCCGGAGTCGGACCAGGCAGAAGCAGCGTATTCGTAAACGCCGCCGTCGCCGGGGACAGCCATCTTGCGCCGGACGCCCTGCTGCGTGCCCTGAAACGGATCGAGCGCCGCGCCGGCGGGCGTTCCGCGATGCCCTGGGGGCCGCGCAGCCTCGACATCGACATATTGGCTTACAAGGGCAGGGTTATCGGCTGGCCGGCGCGACAGGGGAACATGACGCGCGCGGGCCACGGTGAGCGCCGCCTTTCGATACCGCATCCGCAGCTCCATCTGCGGCCCTTTGTGCTGGCGCCGCTTGCGGAAGTCGCACCGAATTGGCGCCATCCCGTGCTCGGCACGTCGGCGTGCACGCTCTGGAACAGGATGGCGGAGCATAACCGGGGACGGATATTGCGAAAGCTGGATTCAGCATGTTAGGCCCGAGCCATGGCCTGGTGTCGCAGCATGCTTGCGTTGACGCTCGAGACCGCCTAAATAGGGCGCATAATCATCCCGATTCTGCGAGGAGTGCCAGATGGCGCGTGTTACCGTCGAAGATTGCATCGAGAAGGTGGAAAATCGTTTCGAGCTGGTTCTGCTTTCCGGTCACCGGGGGCGGACAATCGCTGCCGGCGCTCCGATCACGGTCGAGCGCGACAACGACAAAAATCCGGTCATTGCCTTGCGCGAAATTGCCGATGAGACGGTTTCGCCTGAAGATATCAAAGAAGACTTCATCCACTCGATGCAGAAATATGTCGAAGTGGATGAACCCGAGCCCGAAGAGGTTCCCGCGCTGTCCTCCGATACCAGCGCCGCGGTGATCGGTCAGGACGACCCGTCCGCCGATACGATGATCGACCGCATGACGGAAGAGGAATTGCTGCGCGGGCTTGAGAGCATCGCTCCCAGCGATTCGTCGAATGCAGGATCGCGCTCCCGCTAGGCTGAAGCCGTTCCGGCATGGCCCGCGGGGACACGCGCGCCGCGCGCTATCACCGCCTGATCTGATCGCCTGCTGTCGCTGCGCGCATTCTTGCGGCGGGAAGAGGGCTTCATGATGCGCCAGTATCAGTTGGTCGAACGGGTGCGCGCCTATGATCCCGGCGTGGACGAAGCGTTGCTCAACCGGGCCTATGTCTTTTCGATGCAGGCGCATGGAAACCAGAAGCGCGCCTCCGGCGACCCCTATTTCTCGCACCCGCTGGAAGTCGCGGCAATTCTCGCCGACCTCAAGCTCGACGACGCCACCATCGCGGCCGCCCTGCTGCATGACACCATCGAGGACACCGACACGACGCGCGAAGAGATCGACGATCTTTTCGGTACGGAAATCGGCGGGCTGGTCGACGGGCTGACGAAGATCGCCAAGCTCGACCTCGTCACCAAGAAGGCTGAACAGGCGGAAAATTTCCGCAAGCTTCTGGTTGCGATCACCAGCGATATCCGCGTTCTGCTCGTGAAGCTGGCTGACCGGCTGCACAATATGCGGACGCTGGAGCATATGAAGGAGGGCACGCGCAAACGCATTGCCGAGGAAACGATGGATATTTACGCGCCGCTCGCGGGGCGCATGGGCATGCAGAGTTTGCGCGAGGAGCTTGAGGATCTGTCATTCCGCTGGCTGAACCCGGAAGCCCATAAGACGGTGACCGACAGGTTGAAAGCGCTGCGCGGGAGCAACAAGGGCCTCATTCGGGATATCCGGCAGGCCCTGGACGCCAAGCTTCAGGAGAACGGCATCGACGCCGACGTATCGAGCCGCGAGAAGCGCCCCTACTCGATCTGGCGTAAGATGGAACGCAAGCAGATTTCCCTGGAACAGCTCTCCGACATTTACGGATTTCGGATGATCACCGGGGATTCAGCCGACTGCTACCGTGTGCTTGGCGTCATTCACACCACATGGCGCGCGGTGCCCGGACGGTTCAAGGACTATGTTTCGAATCCGAAGCAGAATGATTATCAGTCGATTCATACGACGATTGTCGGTCCGCGCCACCAGAGAGTGGAGCTGCAGATACGCTCGGAGCGAATGCATAACCTGGCCGAATATGGCGTTGCCGCCCATGCGCTTTACAAAGATGCCGCCAACGGGCCGGATGCCGCGAATGGTTCGGTGCGGTCGTATGAAAGCAATGCCTATCAATGGCTTCGCCACCTTGTCGAACTGCTGCTCGAAGGGGACAATCCGGAAGAGTTTCTGGAACACACAAAGCTCGAACTTTTCCACGATCAGGTTTTCTGCTTCACGCCCAAGGGGCTTTTGATCGCGCTTCCAAGCGGGGCGACGCCGATTGATTTTGCCTACGCGGTGCATACCGATGTCGGCAATTCCTGCGTCGGCTGCAAGGTCAACGGGCGTCATCTGCCACTGGTGACCGAATTGAAGAATGGCGACGAAGTCGAGATCATGCGTTCCGAGGCGCGCACACCGCCGCCGGCCTGGGAAGGCATCGCCGTTACCGGAAAGGCGCGCTCGGCGATCCGCCGCGCGACGCGGGAGGCCGTACGCAAGCAATATTGCAAGCTGGGACGGGAAATCCTTGGCCGCGCCTTCAATCGGGTAGACAAGCAATACCGAAAATCGATGCTTGAACGCGCCCTCGCCAGGCTTTCCCACAAGACGGTCGACGACGTCTTGGCCGCGGTCGGTCGTGGCGAGTTGCCGTCGTCCGATGTCATAAAAGCGGCATTCCCGAAACTCGCTCCGCCGGCGCCGCCGAAACGGCGCAGTGTTACGCGCAGCGCGGGCGAAGGGTGGTTCGGAATCAGAAAGGCGATCGGATTGAAATTCCGTTGGCCGGGACTGGCGCCAAAAGTGGATGGGGCCGCCGCGGCCGGTATTCCGATTCGAGGCCAGAAGAGCGACTTGCCGGTGAATTTTACCGCACAGGGCGGCGCGGTTCCCGGCGACCGCATTGTCGGCATCCTGACGCCGGGCGAGGGGATCGCGATCTACCCGATACATGCCGAAGAGCTGAAGCAGTTCGACGATGAGCCGGAACGCTGGATCGACGTGACCTGGGACATTGACGAGGCGAGCACCGACCGGTTCCCGGCGCAAATCTCGGTCACCGCGATCAACGAGCCCGGGACGCTGGCGCAAATTGCGCAAATCATCAGTGATGGTGATGGCAATATCGACAATATAAAGATGTCGCGCCAGCTCGCTGACTATACGGAAATGCTGATCGACCTTGAGGTCTGGGACCTCACCCATCTGAACGAAATCATTTCCGGTTTGCGCGCCAAGTCCGTTGTCAGCGCGGTATCGCGCGTGCATTGATGACAGGGGATATGTCAGGCGCTGGCAACGTTTGCCGTGCCCTCAGGTGGACATGAAATAATGAGCGAAGAGGAAGTTCTGAACGAATTCCGCGCCGCCGGCGCCCTGCTTGAGGGGCATTTTATCCTGTCTTCCGGGCGCCGCAGCGCCGCTTACCTGCAATGCGCGCGGGTGCTGATGAGTGCGGATCGGGCGGAGCGCCTTTGCGGAGCGCTCGCGGAAAAGGTCAAGACCAAGCTGGGCGCAACCACGGATCTCGTATTTTCGCCGGCGATGGGCGGGGTCGTCGTTGGATATGAGATGGGCCGCCAGCTTGAGGTGCCGGCCATATTTTTCGAGCGGGTCGATGGCGAGTTTGTTCTCCGGCGCGGATTCGAAATTGAACCGGCGACGCGCTGCCTCATGGTTGAAGACGTCGTGACCACGGGACTGTCGTCGCGCGAATGTATCGCCGCGGCGCGCAAGGCCGGCGCCGATGTCGTCGGCGGATGCTGTCTGGTCGACCGGTCTGGCGGCAAGGCCGATATCGGCGTTCCGCTCATTTCACTCACCGCTCTGGATATTCCGACCTATGCGGCGGACGCAATTCCAGCGGCGTTGAGCGCCATTCCCGCCGTCAAGCCGGGCAGCCGGGGATTGAAATGACATCGCGGGCGCGCGCGCTCCGCCGGGCGCTAGCGTTGGCGCGATCAGATATCTTGCAATTGAGCAGGCGGTTGTTACATTTCAGTCCGATGATCCGTGCGCGGCGCATCGGCGCGATGTACCCGCCCGTCCAGACACGACGTCAATGTGTGAGGCTGTAATGGCGAGTATGACGAGTGATTTGCCCTATCTTCGGTTGGGCGTGAATATCGACCATGTCGCGACGATCAGGAATGCCCGTGGCGGCGATCATCCCGATCCGGTGCGCGCGGCGCAATTGGCCGTCGAGGCCGGGGCCGACGGGATTACCGCGCATCTGCGCGAGGACCGGCGGCATATTTCCGACCAGGACATCGAGCGGCTCAAGGCCGAGGTTGAACGCCCGCTCAATCTCGAAATGGCAATGACGCAGGAAATGCTGGGCATCGCCCTCAAGGCGCAGCCGAACGCCTGTTGCCTGGTTCCCGAAAAGCGCGAGGAGCTGACGACGGAAGGCGGTCTGGACGTTGCCAAGTCGAGCAACAGATTGCCGAAATTTTCTGAACCGCTGCGCGACGCGGGCATCCGGATTTCCTTGTTTATCGATCCCGACAGCAAGCAAATCGAGGCGGCGGCGGCTGCGCGCGCGGATATCGTCGAACTTCACACCGGCGCCTATTGCGAGGCGGTCATTGATGGCGAGGACCTCAGAGCGCGCGGTGAGCTTGAAAAGCTCTCGCGCGCCGCGCGTCAGGCCGGCGAACTCGGCCTGGAGGTTCATGCCGGCCACGGCCTGACATTCGATACCGTGCGGCCCGTCGCCGCGCTGTCGCAGGTCGTCGAACTCAATATCGGCCATTTTCTGGTTGGCGAGGCGATATTCGGCGGGCTGCATTCGACGATTTGCAGGATGCGGGCGCTGATGGACAATGCCAGAGCCAGCGCCAGCGGGTCGGCGAGCGCCTGAGGCGGGCGTCGCCATGATCATCGGGCTCGGCAACGACATTATCGATATCCGCCGTATCGAGGAAACCATCGAGCGCTATGGCGAACGGTTTCTGGTGCGCATTTTCACCGAGGTGGAGCGCAATAAATCCGATCGGCGGCGATTGCGCGCGGCATCCTATGCAAAACGCTTCGCGGCCAAGGAAGCCTGTGCGAAGGCGCTGGGAACCGGTATCCGTAAAGGCGTTTTCTGGCGCGACATGGGGGTTGTCAATCTGCCCTCCGGGCGTCCCACCATGCAGCTGACCGGCGGCGCGGCACTCCGGCTTGGAGAGATTACGCCGGAGGGTCTGGGTACCAGAATAGACCTGACCATAACCGATGATTTTCCGCTGGCGCAGGCCATCGTCATCATCTCCGCCGTACCGTCTTCCATGACTGGCTGACGCCGCAAGAGCACCGGCAGTCGAGAAAGGTCATTTGCGTTGATCTCCGCGAACCGATATAGGGGCGCGGAGCATTTCCCCCACTGATAAGGTCCGTATATGCGCGCCGACAGGGAGCCAGAAGAAGTGAGCATTGAAGCTGACACCAAAAAGTCGCGCCGCGGCAGCATGTCCGAAACGGTCCGTATTGTCGTTCATGCGCTTATTCTGGCGATGATCGTGCGGGTGTTTTTCTACCAGCCCTTCAATATTCCTTCGGGGTCGATGATTCCCACGCTTCTGGTCGGCGACTATTTGTTCGTTTCGAAATTCAGCTATGGCTACTCGAAGCACTCATTTCCCTACAGCCCCAATGTCTTTTCGGGAAGAATACTGGCGTCGGAACCAGAGCGTGGCGATGTCGCGGTTTTCAAATTGCCGCGCGACAATGAGACCGATTATATCAAGCGGGTAATCGGTCTTCCCGGCGACAGGATCCAGATGGTCGGCGGCGTGCTCCATATTAATGGCAAGGCAATCCCCAAGGAGCAAATTGACGATTTCGTCACCCGCGACGGTTACGGCAATGCGCGCCGTATTCCACGATATCGTGAGACGCTGCCGAACGGCGTTTCCTATCCGGTGCTCGACATTGTCAAGGCGGGCTCGGGCGACCGTACCGATGTCTACAAGGTTCCCGAGGGGCACTATTTCATGATGGGCGACAACCGGGATAATTCCACCGACAGCAGAGTGCTCTCCGCCGTCGGATATGTGCCCTTCGAGAATTTCGTCGGCAGGGCCGAGATCATCTTCTTCTCCGCCGACGAGGATGCCAGCTTGTGGCAATTCTGGACCTGGCCGATGTCGACACGCTGGTCGCGCTTTTTCAACCTGGTGGACTAGGTGGCGCCCGGCTCGGCGAAGACGCTTGCAACGCTGGCCGCCCGCATCGGCCACACTTTTTCCGACCTCGGATTGCTGCGCCATGCGCTAACGCATTCCAGTGTGCGCACCAAGGGGAGGACTTCCAAGGACAATGAAAAGCTCGAATTTCTTGGCGACAGGGTACTCGGGCTTTGCGTCGCCGAAATGCTGATGCAGGAATATCCCGAGGCATCGGAAGGCGAGCTGGCACCACGTCTGAACAGGCTGGTGCGAAAGGAAATGTGCGCCAGCATCGCCGATGACGACTGGGAACTCGGCGGGTCCATGATTATGAGCGGCAGCGAGGATATGAGTGGCGGCCGGGCGAAAATGACAATCCTCGGAAATGCCTGCGAGGCAGTGCTTGGCGCCATCTATCTGGATGGCGGCTTCGATGCGGCGCGCGACGTCATCGGCCGATTCTGGCGGCCACGGCTGCTTGGTGACGACACGATCCCGCTGGACGCAAAAACCGCGCTCCAGCAATGGGCTCAGGGACGCGGACTTGCCTTGCCCCGCTACGTCGAATCGGACCGTGCGGGACCTGATCACGCACCCAGTTTCGCAATTCGGGTTGAAGTGGAGGGTCTGGAGCCAGCCCAGGGCGAGGGACCAAGCAAACAGATCGCCGAGCAGGCGGCGGCGGATGCGTTGCTGCGCCGCGAGGGGATCTGGAAGCACGCGCAAGGCAATGGCTGAGCCCGACCGAAATAATGGCCGGCGATGCGGTGTGGTCGCGCTTATCGGTGCCCCGAATGCAGGCAAGTCGACCTTGCTCAATCAATTGGTCGGGATGCACGTCGCGATCGTGACCCACAAGGTCCAGACCACCCGGGCCCGCCTTCGCGCTATTGCCATTGAAGGGAAGTCGCAACTGATCCTGGTCGATACGCCGGGGATATTCGCGCCGAAACGCCGGCTCGACAGGGCCATGGTGGACGCCGCCTGGGGTGGTGCGGCGGACGCCGATGTAACTCTCGTTCTGATCGACGCCGCCAAGGGAATCGGTGAGGAGGAGGAGCGCATTCTCGACAAGGTTCGCGGCGCGCGCGGTAAATTTGCCCTGGTTCTCAATAAGATCGATCAGCTCCGCAAGGACAGGCTTCTGACATTGGCCGAAGAGGCTTCCGCGGCTGCCGACTTCGATCAAATCTTCATGCTGTCGGCGCTCACCGGCGACGGTGTGGACGCCCTGCGCCGCTATCTCGCGGAAACCGCGCCGGCGGGACCGTGGCTGTTTCCCGAAGACCAGATAACCGATGCGCCGCTGCGCAGTGCCGCCGCGGAGATCACCAGGGAGAAGCTGTATTTGCGCCTGCACCAGGAACTTCCCTATGTCTCGACGGTCGAGACCACGGATTGGAAAGAGGTAAAAAACAAGGGCGTGCGGATAGAGCAGACGATCTTTGTGGAACGTCAGAGCCAGCGTAAAATCGTGCTCGGGAAGGGCGGCCAGACGATCAAGAAGATCTCGATGGAGGCGCGCAAGCAAATCTCCGAGATGGTGGGCGTGCCGGTTCACCTTTTCCTGTTCGTCAAGGTTAGGCCAAAATGGGGCGACGATCCGGAACGCTACCGGGAGATGGGGCTGGAGTTTCCCAAGGGCTAATGCCGGCGGGCGGAGGCGCAATTGGACTGGCGCGATCAGGGCATAATTCTGTCGGTGCGGCCGCATGGCGAGACCAGCGCGGTGGTGGAGCTGTTTACGCGCGAGCATGGCCGGCATCTGGGGCTGGTGCGCGGAGGACGATCGCGGCGCCAGCGCCCGGTCCTGCAGCCGGGAAACATTGTGGAGGCGGAATGGCGGGCGCGGCTGTCGGAACATCTCGGCGCCTATATGGTCGAGTTGAGCAACGCTTATGCGGCGCTGGCGCTTGACGACAGGATCGCGCTTGCCGGCCTGAACACGCTGACCTCGCTTGCACGGCTGTTGCCCGAGCGCGATCCTCATGCGGCTCTCTATGAGGCAGGCCTTGTTGTTCTCGGTCATATAAGCGATGTGGAAATCTGGCCTGGCCTGCTTGTGCGCTGGGAGCTGGAATTGCTGAACGAGCTGGGTTTCGGGCTCGATCTGGCGAGCTGTGCGGCAACCGGTGAAAGCGGCGATCTCGCCTATGTGTCGCCCAGGACGGGGAGGGCGGTTTCGCGCGCCGCGGGCGAGCCATACAGAGCCAAGCTTCTGGCGCTTCCCGCCTTCCTGGCAAGGGAACAGGCAACCGGACCCGGGTTGCCGGATGTCTTGTCGGGCTTTGCCTTGACCGGCTTTTTTTTCGAAAAGCATGTTTTCGAACCCCGCAATCTGGTCATGCCGGAAGCCCGAGGACGGTTGATCGCCGCGCTTCAGGCGGCAGGGGAGGCTTGAGCGGACCCTGCCCATGGGCTAAGCCAGAATAATGAGCAAAAAAGCGATTCCTCCCGAATCCGGTCCGGTAGAGCCGGTCAGTCTCCGCGATGCGCTGGAGGAACGCTACCTCGCCTATGCGCTGTCCACGATTACGCAGCGCGCGCTTCCCGATGTCCGCGACGGGCTGAAGCCGGTCCACCGGCGGCTGCTTTATGCGATGCGGCTGTTGAAGCTCGATCCGGAAAGCGGCTTCAAGAAATGCGCCCGGGTCGTCGGCGACGTGATCGGCAAGTTCCACCCCCATGGCGACCAGGCGGTTTACGATGCGCTGGTCCGTCTGGCGCAGGATTTTGCGGTGCGCTTTCCGCTGGTCGATGGTCAGGGAAATTTCGGCAATATCGACGGCGATAATGCCGCCGCGATGCGCTACACCGAGGCGCGGCTGACGGCGATCGCCAATGCGCTTCTTGAGGGTATCGACGAAGATACCGTCGATTTCCGCGAAACCTATGACGGGGAGGAATCGGAACCCGTCGTATTGCCGGCGAATTTTCCGAACCTGCTCGCCAACGGGTCGTCGGGCATCGCGGTCGGCATGGCAACCAGTATCCCGCCGCATAATGCCGCAGAGCTGTGCGACGCGGCGCTTCATCTGATCAAATTTCCCAATGCCCGCACCGAGACGCTTGTCGAATATGTACCGGGCCCCGATTTCCCGACCGGCGGGATAATTGTCGAGCCGGCGGAATCGATCCTCGAGGCATACAAGACGGGCCGGGGCGGATTCCGGCTGCGGGCGCGGTGGGAAAAAGAGGATTTGGGGCGCGGCACCTACCAGATCGTTATCACCGAAATGCCCTATCAGGTGCAAAAGGCGCGGCTCATCGAAAAGATCGCCGACCTGATGCTGCAGAAAAAGCTGCCGCTGCTTGCCGATATTCGCGATGAGTCGACGGAGGATGTGCGGTTGGTGCTGGAGCCCAAAACCCGATCCATCGAGCCCGATATCCTGATGGCGTCGCTGTTCCAGGCCACCGATCTGGAGACGCGCATTTCGCTCAACATGAATGTGCTGAGCCAGGGCAGGATACCCAATGTGCTCGGACTGCGCGAGGTGCTGCGCGAATGGCTGGAGCACCGCAAGGTAGTGCTCCTGCGGCGCTCTGAGTTCCGGCTGAACAAAATCGAGAACCGGCTGGAGGTTCTGGGCGGCTATCTGATTGCCTATCTCAATCTCGACGAAGTGATCCGGATCATTCGCGAGGAAGACAAGCCGAAGCAGGAGCTGATTAGCACCTTCAAGCTGACCGACATGCAGGCGGAAGCCATTTTGAACATGCGCCTGCGCTCATTGCGCAAGCTCGAGGAAATGGAGATCAGGCGCGAGCATGAGGCGCTGGAGGGCGAGCGCAAGGAAGTCATGGCGCTGCTCAAGTCCGACGCGGCGCAATGGCGGCGGATCGGCGACGAGATCAAGGAAATACGCGAAAAGGTGGGTCCCGATACCGAACTCGGCCGTCGCCGAACCAGATTCGCCGAGGCTCCCATGGTCGACGTCGATCTCGCCGCGGCGATGATCGAAAAAGAACCCGTCACCGTGATCCTGTCGCAAAAGGGGTGGATCCGGTCCATGCGCGGCCATATCGACGATTTGTCCGGCCTCCAGTTCAAGCAGGGCGATGCGCTGAAACGCGCCGTTCGGGCACAGACGACCGATACAATCGTGCTGTTCGCGACAAACGGGAAATTTTTCTCGCTCGGCGCCGACAAGCTGCCGGGCGGGCGCGGCCATGGCGAACCGGCGCGGCTGATGATCGACCTGGAGGAAAATCACGATATCGTCGAGGCCTTTGTCCATGTTCCGGGGCGCAAGCTGCTTGTGGCCTCGAGTGCGGGGAACGGTTTCATCGTAGGCGAGGACGATATTGTCGCGATGACGCGCAAGGGCAAGCAAGTGCTCAATGTCAGCGCTTCCGATGAAGCCACCGTCTGTACGCCCGCCGCCGGCGATATGGTCGCGGTCATCGGCGAGAACCGGAAACTGCTGTGTTTCCCGCTTGATGAACTCAATGAAATGACCCGTGGGCGCGGGGTCCGGCTGCAGCGTTACAAGGACGGGCATCTTTCCGACGCCCGGGTGTTTTCGAAGGCCGGCGGGCTGCCCTGGACGGATTCGGCCGGGCGCAACCATAGCTGCACGGAGCTGCGCGAGTGGACCGGTATGCGCGCCCAGGCGGGGCGGCTGCCGCCCAAGGGATTTCCGAAAAACAATAAATTCGGCCCGGCCTTCTGATCGGCCGGGGACGCCTTTGATGGCTGACCGCTAGAGCGCTTTCAGGAAAAGTGCGGGCGGTTTTCCGCCCGGAAAGCGCGTTAAAACAAATAGATAGAGCATGATCGGCGATTCAGAAATCGTCGAACATGCTCTAGGCCCTGATCCATCCTTCCGGCGTGAGTTGCTCCTGCGGCCTGAAGCGGGTCTTGTATTCCATCTTGCGCGCGCCATCGATCCAGTAACCGAGATAGACGTATGGAAGGCCTAGCGAGCGGGCATATTCGACATGCTCGATAATCATGTAGCTGCCCAGGCTCCGCTCCTTCATCTCCGGATCGAAGAAGCTGTAGACCATCGAAATCCCGTCGCTGAGCCGGTCTGACAACGCCACGCCCACAAGCGGTTCTCTTTGCGCTCCGGCGTCGCCCGCGTCCTCGCAATCGCCCCGGAGGCGGTATTCGGTCAGTTGCGTGTTGACGACCGAGTCCTCAACCATCATCGCATAGTCGAGAACCGACATATCGGCCATGCCGCCGTCGCGGTGACGGTCATCGAGATAGGCCCTGAACACCGAATATTGTTCCGATGTGGGAACCGATCCGGTCCGTTGGCGCAGGATATCCAGATTTGTCCGCCATATTTTCTTCAGCGTGCGTTTGGGTTCGAACTCGTCGACAAGTATGCGCACCGGCACGCATGCGGAACAGGTTTCGCAATAGGGCATATAGGCGATGTTCTGGCTGCGGCGGAAGCCGCCTTTCAGCAGGTTGTCGATGAGTGATCCCGAGCGGCTGCGCGTAAGATGCGTGAACAGTTTGCGTTCCAGCCTGCCGGGCAGGTAAGGGCAGGGCTGGGGCGCCGTGATATAGAATTGCGGAAAGTCTGTCTTGTGCTCGGTCACGTGCGTCCCTGTTACAGCCCGAAATAAACTGGCGCAAATAAAGAATATGCCAGCCAGAGCAGCAGGATCAAGGGCACGCCCGCAATCATGAAATCCTTGAACCTGTAATGCCCGGGGCCCATCACGATCAGATTGGTTTGATAGGCGATCGGCGTTGCGAAGGAGCAGTTCAGCGCGAAGATCAGGCCAAAGACGAAAGGTGCGGGATCAGCGCCGATTTTTGCAGCGGCGCTTACCGCGATCGGCGCGACCAACGCCGCCGTCGCGTGGTTGGACAGGAAATTGGTAAGGATCGCTGTCAGCAGGAACAGTGCCGACAGCAGGACGGCCGGACCGTGGCCGGCCACGGCATCGACGACCCAATGCGCCAAAAGTTGCGCGCCGCCGGTTTGCTGCATCGCCGCCGCGAGCGCCAGCGCTGTGCCGACAAGCAGATATATCTTTCGGTCGAAGGCGCGGGCCGCTTGCTGGACGCTGAGACATCCGCCCAGGATCATCGCCACCGCGCCGGAAATCGCCGCGATGGCGATCGGCAGGACGCCCAGAATGACCGACAGGATCATGGCGGCGAATATCACGAAGGAGCGTTTGGCGTGATGGGCGAGGGGGAGTTCGGCTCTCGAACGCGCCAAGAGCAGAAGATCGCGATTGTCGCCAAGGGCCCGCACCTGCTGGGTCGTACCGAGCAGCAGGAGAACGTCGCCAGGCTCCAGATAAATTGCTTCCATGGGCGAACGGACCATGCGGCTGCGCCGCTCGATACCCAGAATGGTGCATCCGGTATCCGCTTTCAGCCGGGCTTGCTCGACATTCTTGCGGATCAGCCGGGAGCCTGGAGCGACCACGGCTTCGGTCATGACCAATCGCTCGCGCAACGGCTGGGCGCCGCCATTGTCGCCGCCAACGCCGATGACGGCCTGGTGCTGGGTCATCGTGTCGAGCAGCACGTCGCGCGTGGCGGCGATAATCACGATATCGTCTTTCTGCAAAACAAGATTTTCGAAGGGCGGCAGGTAGGTCGCAAAGCCCCGTTTGACCATCCGGACCGTCATGTTTTTCAGATCCGGGAACAATCCGGCGACGGACTGCTTGCCGAGCCAAGGGTCGCGCTGGGTGACGGTTATCTGGGCGATGAACTGCTTGCCGCTCACGCCGCGTGCGCCGCCGGGCCGCGGCGACCGGCTTTTGAGCAGCAGCGGCATGATGAACAGCACATAGAATGTGCCGATGCCGGCGAGAAACAGACCCGGCACGGCAAAATCGAAAAACTCGATCGCCGGACCGCCGCTTGCCTCGGCCGCGGCGGCGGCGATCAAATTCGCCGACGATCCGATAAGTGTGGTCATACCGCCGAGAATGGTTATGAAGCTCAGCGGCATCAAAACATTGCCCGCGCTCAAACCGCGCCGTGTCGCCAGCGCGCTCAAAATGGGCACGAAGATAATTACGACAGGCGTGTTGTTGAGGAAGGCGCTGATCGACGCCGCCACGACGAGGGTCAGGCCAAGCGCATATTTGGGCGCGACATGAAGCAGCCGGCCGATGATCTCGGTCGATTTTTCGACCGCGCCTGTATGGAACAGTCCCTGGCCGACAACGAGTAGCGCCAGAATGGCGAACAGGACCGGATTGGCAAAGCCGGCAAGCAGCGCCCTTGCGTCCAGAAGCGGGGCGCCATCCGCGCCGTTAAGCGGGAACAGGTGGAACAGCAGCAGCAAAACCGCGACGACGGCGATCGACGACAATTCGATCGGGATTCTATCGATGGCGAAAAGGACGATCGCCACGAGAATGACCGCAAAGGTCATCCAGACATGCATGTTCTGGGCAAGGACAGCGTTCATCGGCCCGATTATGGGGCCGAATCACACCGCCTGTCGCGCTCCGAGTTAGGGCCGCGGCGTCACATCGGCATTGATGACGACGGTCCCGGCCAGAAAATCATGCAGGCAGCGTTTGCGGGAGTTGAATGGGGCGATCAGCAGAATGAACGGCGTCGCCATGGTCGCCGTAAAATAGAAGAGCAGGGCGTGAAAGGCCGCGAGCAACGCATACATCCGCTCGCCATACCAGGTGCGCATTTCGAGGTTCATCAGCCGCATTCCCACTGTCGCTGAAACGGGCCGGCTCAGCGTCCAGGCATTGTAGCCAAGCGCGACGATGGGGAACACCGCGCCATAGAGCAGCCAGGCGAGGCCCAGGGTCAGAATTCCGGCAAAAAAAAGGACGACCACCGCCGCCAGCCAGAGCGCGAATATGATCGCAATGTCGATAAAAAAGGCCGTGATCCGGCGCCCGAGGACGCCCTCGAACAGGTCCGGCCGGGCCATCGGATCATAAGCATGCGGTCTGTGGTCGGGGTCAGTCGATATGTGTGCTGTTGAGCGTGCCATTGCGGAACCTCCATGTCACGGGAAGTGCAGCGATCATATGGGGATTAATCGACGGACAGGCAAGACGCGCCAATCGGGAGGGGCGCTCAATGCGTCCCGGTCTCCGCGCCTCCGGGTGCTTCAAGTTCGCAGACGTCGAACCCTTCATCCTGCAGATTCGCGGTAATTTTTTTCGCATGCCTTGCGTCTTTACACTCGATCATCATGTCGAGCGTGGCGCCTTTGGCCGGCACGTCGAGAAACAGACGCCGGTGGGAGACTTCCAGGATGTTGGCCCCGGCATCGCCAAGGAGAGTCGCGATCCGGCCCAGAACACCGGGATTGTCGGAAATGGTAATGCGCAGCGATATGATTTTTTTCTCGCGCGAAAGGCCGCGGACCATGATGGACGCCAGAATGCGCGGGTCGATATTTCCGCCCGAAAGATAGACGCCTACCTTCTTGCCTTTGAAACGTTCCGGCTCGGCGTACATTGCCGCCAGCCCCGCCGCTCCGGCGCCCTCGGCCATCGTTTTTTGAATTGACAGATAAGTACAGATCGCCGCCTCGATCATATTCTCGTCGACCAGGAGGATGTCGGAAACCAGCTCCTTGACTATGGGTATCGTAAGGCTGCCCGCGACCTTGACGGCGATGCCTTCAGCAAGGGTTTGCCCGCCGGCTTCCATCTCCGCCCCGCGTACCGCATTATACATCGAAGGAAACAGGGCGGCTTCAACGCCGATGATTTCGACCGGGTGCGCATGCGCCTGCGCCACCAGGGCGCTGCCGGCGATCAGCCCGCCGCCGCCAATCGGGATAACCAGCATGTCAAGGTCGGGCCGGTCGGCCATGACCTCCAGTCCGACCGTGCCTTGCCCTGCGATAACAAGCGGGTCGTCGTAAGGGTGGACGAGCGTCAGCTGTTTGTCTTCCGCGATCTCTTCGGCGCGGAACCGGGACTCGTTGAGCGTGGCTCCCGAAAGAACCACCTCCGCGCCGAGCGCCTCGGTATTGCCGACTTTCACGAAGGGCGTTTGTTCGGGCATGACGATGGTGGCGGGAATGCCGAGACGCGAAGCATGATAGGCGACCGCCTGCGCATGGTTGCCGGCGGACATGGCGATGACGCCGCGTTTGCCTTCCTCCGGCGTCAGCGACAGCAGTTTCACCAGCGCACCGCGATCCTTGAAGGAATTGGTGAATTGCAGATTCTCGTATTTGACGAAGACGTCCGCGCCGGTCAGTTCCGACAGTTTAGGGGCCGCGATCAGCGGCGTGCGGACAACTTGACCCTCAATCAACTCCGCGGCGCGGTAAACGTCCTCGATTGACACTGAAAAGGGCGATTTATCGATCATGGACCGGCGTCCGGCCTTCAGGACTGCTGGGCTAGGTATTGCGCCGCGTCCCTGGCGAAATAGGTCAGGATGCCGTCGGCCCCGGCGCGCTTGAAACCGGTCAGAACCTCCATCATCGCGCGGTCCCGCTCCAGCCAGCCATTGTCGAAAGCCGCCGACAGCATCGAATACTCGCCGGACACCTGATAGACGAATGTCGGCATCGCGAAGGCGTCGCGCAGGCGGTGAACGATATCGAGATAGGGCATGCCCGGCTTGACCATGATCATGTCGGCGCCCTCGGCGATATCGAGTTCAGCCTCGCGCAAAGCCTCTTCCCCGTTGGCCGGGTCCATCTGATAGGTCCGCTTGTCGCCCTTCAGGTTAGACGATGATCCAACCGCGTCGCGAAACGGACCGTAAAAGGCCGACGCATATTTGGCCGTATAGGCCATGATCTGCGTATCCTTGTGGCCGGCCTGTTCCAGCGCCGAGCGGATCACGCCGACGCGTCCATCCATCATATCCGACGGCGCGACAATGTCGGTCCCGGCTTCCACCTGGACCAGGGCCTGGCGGACCAGCACCTCCAGGGAGCTGTCATTGTCGATCCGGTCGCCGACCAGCAGGCCGTCATGGCCGTGGGACGTATAGGGGTCGAGGGCGACATCGCAGATGACGCCAATGCCGGGGGCCTCGGACTTAATGGCGCGGACCGCCCGGCAGATCAGATTTTCCGGATTGAATGCTTCGCTGGCCAAATCGTCGCGCAGACCCGCGTCGGTATTGGGAAACAGCGCAATGGCCGGGATGCCAAGATCAATGGCTTCTTTTGCGGCCCCGACCGCCAGATCGATACTCAACCGGTCGACGCCCGGCATCGACTCGACGCTTTCGCGCTTATTGTCGCCATCGATGACGAATAGCGGCCAGATCAGATCGTCGCATGCGAGCCGGTTTTCACCGACCAGCCGGCGCGACCAGTCCTGCTTGCGGTTGCGGCGCATGCGCGTGGCCGGAAAGCCGGGAGCGCTCGTCTCCGGCGCATCTGCGTTGACTCCCGTCTCCCGCAGCGTGCGTTCGGCGCGCAGCAAAACAGGCTGTTTGGGCGATGACACTGGACGCATCCTCGTTTTCTTACCGCTATTTTATCGATCTCTGTGCAAAGCTACCATCAGCCAACAAGCCTTGCCAGTGCCACGAGCGAGTTGGTTACCGGCGCGATGATCTGCTATTGAATACCGGCTGTCATAATATGCGGGGCAATGGAGGTGTCTGTGTCGAGCGACGCGATTATCGCCAAGGATGCAACCGAAACAACCGGTTCGAAGACAGGTTCGAAACGCACTGTGAAAAAAGCCGCTGGGACGCGGCCTGCGCCGCTGCGTTTCATAACCGCCGCCAGCCTGTTTGACGGCCATGACGCCTCGATCAATATCATGCGGCGTATTCTCCAGGCGCAAGGCGCCGAGGTCATCCATCTTGGCCATAACCGTTCCGTCGAAGATATCGTCACCGCCGCGGTCCAGGAAGACGCGCACGCGATTGCGGTCAGTTCCTATCAGGGCGGCCATGTCGAATTCTTCAAATATATGCTCGATCTTCTTCGTGAACGCGGCGCCAGGCATATCCGCGTTTTCGGCGGCGGCGGCGGCGTCATCGTCCGCGAGGAGATCGAGGACCTTCACGCCTATGGCGTAACCCGGATTTATGCACCCGCCGACGGCCAGAAGATGGGATTGCAGGGCATGATCGCCGATATGGCGGGTCAAGCCACTCAGGATCTGTGCGCCAGCATTCCTAAAAATCTGGAACAATTGAACCAGGATACAGGCCTGGAACTGGCGCGGTTCATCACGGCGATCGAGTCCAGGCGATTGAAGTCGCCGCTGCTGAAACAGATACGCCAGGCCGCTGAAAGGGAAGCGCATATTCCCGTTCTCGGCATTACCGGGACGGGAGGCGCGGGCAAGTCGTCTTTGACGGATGAACTTATCCGCCGCTTCCGCCGGCATTCGGGCGAGCCGCGCATTGCCGTCATCGCCATCGATCCGACCAAGCGCAAGACCGGCGGCGCGCTGCTCGGCGACCGTATCCGCATGAATGCGATCGGTGCGCCGAATATTTATTTCCGCTCGCTCTCGACCCGCGGCGCGGTCGGCGAGGTGCCCGACTATCTCTCCGACGTCATCGCCGTGTGCAAGGCGGCCGGTTTCGATCTGATCATGGTCGAGACGCCCGGCATCGGCCAGGGCGACGCGGGCATCGTGCCGTACTCGGATCTTTCGCTTTATGTCATGACGCCGGAGTTCGGCGCCCAGAGCCAGCTTGAAAAAATCGACATGCTCGATTTCGCCGATGCGGTTGCCATCAACAAATTCGACCGCAAGGGCGCGGCCGACGCGCTCAGGGACGTCTCCAAGCAGTATCAGCGCAACAATGAGCTGTTCGAACAGCCCCATGAGGAGATGCCTGTTTATGGAACGATTGCATCGCGTTTCGCCGATCCGGGCGTAACCGTGCTTTATCAGAAGCTTCTTTCGCTGCTTGCCGGCAAGGGCTTTGCCGCGCCGCCCAGCGATCTGGAACCGCTTGCCATCCGCTCCAGCGAGCCCGGAACGGCAATCGTTCCGCCCTCGCGGCAATGGTATCTGGCGGAAGTCGCCGAGAGCGTGCGCGGCTATCACAAGATCATCGCCGAACAGGTCACGATCGCGCGCGAGCGTCAGCAGTTGCGTGAAGCCATGCGTATGCTGGCGGAGACTGGCGACGACACGGGCGCGCTTGCCCGCGAGATGGAACGCCGCGAGCGCAAGATCGACAAGCGTGCGGGCCGCCTGCTGGAAACATGGCCCGACGTGCGCGCATCCTATGACGGCGACGAATATGTGTTCACGGTGCGTGATCGTGAACAGCGGGTTGCACTTACGCGCGAGTCGCTTGCCGGGAACAAGATTCGCCGGGTCGCATTGCCGGCCTATGAGGATGACGGTGAGCTGCTCAAATGGCTGCTGAAGGAGAATGTGCCGGGGCGTTTCCCCTATACGGGCGGCGTGTTCCGTTTCAAACGCGACAATGAGGACCCGACGCGGATGTTCGCGGGCGAGGGCGACCCCTTCCGCACCAACAAGCGTTTCCACTATCTGTCGAAAGAGTCGCAAGCCAAACGGCTGTCGACCGCCTTCGACTCGGTGACGCTGTATGGGTGGGACCCCGACGAGCGCCCCGATATTTACGGCAAGGTCGGAAATTCCGGCGTGTCGATTGCCACGCTCGACGACATGAAGGCGCTCTATGACGGCTTCGATTTGTGCGAGCCGGCGACCTCTGTTTCGATGACGATCAACGGCCCGGCGCCGACGATATTGGCGATGTTCTTCAACACCGCCATCGACCAGCAGATCGGGAAATTCAAGGCCGAGCAGGGCCGCGCCGCGTCGAAGCAGGAAGCGGCCGAGATCCGCGCACGGACTATTTCGACGGCGCGCGGCACCGTTCAGGCGGATATCCTGAAAGAGGATCAGGGCCAGAATACCTGCATCTTCTCAACCGAATTCGCGCTTCGGATGATGGCCGATATCCAGCAATATTTCGTCGAACACGACGTGCGGAATTTCTATTCGGTGTCGATCTCCGGCTATCACATCGCCGAGGCCGGGGCGAACCCGATCTCCCAGCTTGCCTTCACCCTCGCCAACGGCTTCACCTATGTGGAAGCCTATCTGGCGCGCGGCATGCACATTGACGATTTCGCGCCGAACCTGTCCTTTTTCTTCTCCAACGGCATGGACCCGGAATATACGGTGATGGGCCGTGTGGCGCGGCGCATCTGGGCAAGCGCCATGCGCTTCAAATATGGCGCCAACGAGTTTTCGCAGCGGTTGAAATACCATACCCAGACATCGGGCCGGTCGCTCCATGCCCAGGAGATGCATTTCAACGATATCCGCACCACTCTGCAGGCGCTGATCGCGGTTTACGACAACACGAATTCGCTGCACACCAACGCCTTCGACGAAGCCATCACCACGCCGACCAGGGATTCGGTACGCCGGGCGGTCGCCATTCAGCACATCATCAACCGGGAATGGGGGCTGGCGAAGAATGAAAACCCGAACCAGGGTTCGTTTATCATCGACGAGCTGACCGACCTCGTCGAGGAGGCGGTGCTGCAGGAGTTCGAGCGCATTTCAGAGCGCGGCGGCGTGCTCGGCGCGATGGAGACCGGCTATCAGCGCGGCAAGATTCAGGATGAGTCGCTCCACTATGAGCATAAGAAGCACGACGGTTCGCTGCCCATCATCGGCGTCAACACCTTCATCGACCCGGAAGGCGAGCAGGAACAGCCGACGCCCGAATTGCAGCGCTCGACGGAAGACGAGAAACAGAGCCAGATAAAACGGCTGCATGATTTCCAGAAACGGAATGCGAAAGAATGCGCCCCGATGCTGGAACAGCTCAAGAGAACCGCCTTTGAGGACGGCAATGTCTTCGCGGTCCTGATGGATGCGGTGCGCTGCTGTTCGCTCGGTCAGATTACCGAAGCGCTGTTCGAAGCGGGCGGCCAATACCGCCGGAATGTTTAGAAAGGTGAGAGATGTCCGATAGTTATTCGCTGGAAACCTATATCGAGGATCTGCGCCGCATCGCAGGAGAGGCGGGCGACGAGGCCGAGATATTCGAACGTGTCGGACCGTTGGCAAGCCGTTTGGCGTTACAAACGGACTGGTTGAAACCGGAGCATCACGAGGCGGATCAAGAGCAGGGGTTCGGCGTCCATCTGTTGCACGAGGAGGACGATCATTCTCTGGCGGTGTTTGTGATCTGCTGGCTGCCGGGGCGCGGCGCTCCGGCGCATGATCACGGCACCTGGGCCGTCGTTGCCGGCGTCAAGGGCAACGAACGCAATGTCCGCTACAAGAGGCTCGACGACGGGAAAAAACCGGGCCATGCGGATCTCGAGATCAAGGATGAAAATACCGCTGGCCCCGGCGAACTCGTCTGCGTCAGGAGCAGCGGGATTCACGCGGTCTGGAACGACTCCGATGCGATAACGGTCTCGCTTCATACGTACGGCAGGCATATCAATCACACCGGACGCTCGGTTTTCGATCCCGACGAGGGGACGCAAAAAGAGTTCATCGTAAAGGTGAGCTGAGCGGAAGCCTTGCCGCGCCGCCGCTCACTCGCAATAGCCGCCGTTGCGCCGCTCTTTCATGTCCAGATGAAAATGGTCGTGGTGGGATTCATTGGCCTCCGGTCCCAGGACCGTTCCGAATATCCCGCAGGCGCCGGTGTGAAGCCTGCGTAGAAACCGGTCTTTCGGGTCGGGCGGCGCAGGTGGCTCGCTTTCCGGCGATGGTTCGGCCGACGCAGCCTTTTCCACTGCTTGCTGGGCACCCGGCACGGTTTTCTGTTCGGCTCCCTTCGATGCCTCATTGCTGTCGCCGCCGGTCGAGGCGGCCGGCGGTTGTGAATCCGGCCCATCTGGTGAAGCGCCATTTTCGGGCGCTTCATTGCGAGTCCAGTGCTGAAGCAGCGTCACCGTTTCGCCCGCCCCGGTCGTGAAGGCGGCGATGTCCAGAGCGTTTGCCAGGGCATGTTCGCTGATGCGTTTGCCGGGCGCATTGTAGCGGTTGCGGCAGACATAGGAGGCGACGTTGCGCAGCCCTACCACCGGCGAGCCGAGCGTTTCGCGGGCAGCGGGTTGCACAATGTCGTTCAACCACCTGTTCAGCTCCACCGTCATGGCGCAGGTCAGTGTCGCGGGCGGATCGATGGCAACCGCCGGAGCCGCGCCGATCGAAGAGAGCTTTATCGGGTAAGGTGCGCCGCACTGACCCTCGCGGATTGAAGCGAGGGCGGTGTATTCGACCCTAAGGCCGCTCAGTGCGGCGTCGCATTCCGCTTTCGCCTGTTCAATCTGCTCCTGTGTCCAGTCCGGCACCTCAATTGCGCGCGGATGCGGCGGCGCCTCGGGCTCGGATTGTTCCTGCGTGGTGAACAGGGGATTCCTGTCGGGCAGGGGGAGGGCCGTCGCGACCGGCCGCGCCGGCGCTTCGCGAACAGGTTCGGGTGCCGCTGGTTGAGGCATTGTGGTGATCGTTTCGCGCGGCTTGGCCGGAATGCCTTCAGTGGAGAGCGCCGCCGGCTCCGGCGTCCTCAGCGGATTGCGCGGCGGCAATGGCGGGCCTGCAATATCGGCGCGGGGTCTGGGCGGCTCGGGGCCGGAGAGGTCTTGAAGCTCACGCTCCAGGGCGCGGCCCTGTTTTTCGAGGAAGCGCTGGGCGTCGTCGAAAAACGACTCCAGCCGCGGTCCTTGCGCGGACGCCTGGGCAGGAGCGAACAGGGCCGCGAGGATCATCGCACAGGCGAAACGCCGCGCCGCGGCCGATTTCCGCTTTTGTATCGGAATGAACATTTTCGTCGCGGTGCCCCTGGCTCGGTCAACAGATGCCTTGTGAATCCGATAGAGGGATGTATAGCTCGCATCCCGCCGTTTCAATCATCGAACAGGGCAGGCCGTATCAGGGGCGACAACATGAGCGAAGACAAGGACATATTGTTCGAAAACAATAACCGTTGCGGTGTTATCACTCTCAATCGGCCGAAAGCGCTGAACGCGGTCAGCTACGACATGTTTGCGGCGCTGGACGGGCATTATCTGAAATGGGCCGCCGACCCGCATATTTACGCCGTCATTATTCAGTCCTCCAGCGAACGCGCATTTTGCAGCGGCGGCGATATCCGGGCGCTTTACGACCTGTGGCATGAGGGCAGGCTCGAGACCATCCTCCAGCTTTACGGCAACGAATATCAGCACAATTGGACGCTCGACAGATTTCTCAAGCCCCAGGTCGCGTTGATCGAGGGGATTGTCATGGGCGGCGGAGTCGGCGTGTCGCTCTATGGCACCCATCGCGTTGCCGGCGAGCGCTACAAATTCGCAATGCCGGAAGTGGGCATCGGTTTTTTCCCCGATGTCGGCGCAACCTGGTTCCTGCCGCGCCTGCAAGGCAAGACTGGGCTTTATCTGGCGCTTACGGGCCGGGCGATCGACCGCGCCGATGCTTATTATCTGGGTTTGGCGACCCATTGTATCGATGCTCCCTCCTTTGGCGCGATCCGTGACGCCTTGTCGGAGGCCGAGCCGGTGGATCCGCTGCTCGATAATTTGCACGAGGAACCCGGGCCGTCGGAAATCGAGAGGCTTCAGCCGGCGATCGGCCGGTTATTCGACGCCGGTTCGGTCGAGGAAGTCCTTGCCCGGCTCGACGGCGAAACCGGCGAGAACGCGGTGTGGGCAAAGGCGGCGGCCGCGGATATCCGCGAGAAATCGCCGACATCATTGAAAATCGCCTTCGAGCAAATGAAACGCGGGCCTGCGCTCGGGCTGGATGAAGCACTGAAGCTCGACTTTGCGATCGCCCGGCGCTTCATGGAGAGCGGTGAATTTTTTGAAGGCATAAGGGCCGCAATCATAGACAAGGATCAAAAGCCGAAATGGTCGCCGGCGGCACTTGAGGATGTAAGCGACGAACTCGTCGCTTCCTATTTCGAGCCCCTGGCCGGCGGCGGGCTCGACCTGGTCAATCCGTTCAACTGATGTTTTCTTGGAACCCCTGATTTTTCGGAAAATTATCGCAATTGCGTTAAGTGAATTTTAAGCCTTTCGCTTAAGCCGATCTTAGTTCGTGTCCGCTAGTCTCCTTTGGACAATAAAGGGAAAAGTCAAACCAAAGGGCAGGACTATGAGCGTAGCACTGGATATGACTCCGGATAGCGCGCCCGACGAAGATCTGAAGGCGCACTATCTCAAATCCTTGCGGATGGTCGAGCTGTTGCATCGTCTGCTTCTGGATGTCATCAAGGACGAGTTCGAGCGGCTTGGCCGGTCGGACGTAAACAGCGTCCAGGCCTTGCTGTTATTCAATATCGGCGAAGCCGAATTGACAGCGGGCGAGTTGAAGAGCCGGGGTTACTATCTCGGTTCGAACGTTTCCTACAATCTGAAGAAACTCGTCGACGCGGGATATATCAATCATGAGCGTTCGTCGACAGACCGCCGTTCGGTTCGAGTCAGCCTGACCGAGAAGGGCAAAGAGGTCTGCGACATCGTCGACTCGCTGTATGAGCGCCAGCTCGGTTCGATCAGACAGGTTGGCGGGCTCGCCGAAGGCGATCTCGACGACTTGAACCAGGCGCTTGTCCGACTGGAACGCTTTTGGGCCGATCAGATTCGCTATCGGCTGTAAGTCCGCGCCGGCAACGGCGCGTGATTGGTGCCCCGGTCTGCTAACGGCCGGGGCCATTTTTTGAAATTCTGCCGGCGGTGGCGTGAACGTGTGACGAACTTATCGCGATGTCGCGGCGTTCCCCAAAAAAAGCCTGAATTGCACGGCTAAGCTGTTGTCCGGACATCGACTGGGATTTGCAGGCGGGTTGCGGCGATCCGATAACGGTTGTGGCAACTTATTGTTATCGTGAGACAGCGGGTCGTTCTTTGTTAACCAAGGCAAGGGTAGTATAAAAAATCCGCAACACATTGATTCTGTAATCCGAAGGGGTCGAAAATTTTCGGGGACGGGAGCGGCACCGAGTATGTCTACGCGTAAAATTCGAAAAATATCGATCTGGTTGCTTACCGCTGCTTTGGCGATTACGACGCTGAGCGCGGGTCTGGCGCTGCACTCTTCGCAGGCGATAGCCGACACCGGAGAGCGGTGGGGTTTGTTTGGATGGAAGCGCGGCGCTGAAGCGAGGCAGCCATACGACCGGTCGTCGGCGCGCAATTGGGAGACCCATCCCCCGACCGGCTATCCGACGCTCTCCAAAGCGAATATCACCTTCATGAACGCTGCCATCAAGCGTTATGCGGCCATCGTCGCCAAGGGTGGCTGGAAGCCCTTGCCGATGGTCCAGATGCGTGGTGGCACGCGTAGCGGCGTTATAGTGCGGCTTCGCGAGAGGCTGGCGATGACCGGCGACTTGCGGGTGGCGAGCGGTCGGGCAAACCATTTTGACTATAGCGTCGAACAGGCTGTAAGGCATTTTCAGGCCCGCCACGGCTTGACGCCGACAGGCGTCATCGACAAATCGACGTTGCTGGCGCTGAATGTTCCGGCCAGCGCGCGCCTGCGGCAGCTGCGGATCAATCTTTCGCGGATCAAATCGCTGGCCGTATCGGCGGCGAAGAAATATGTGGTTGTCAATATTCCGGCGGCGCAGATCGAGGCGGTTGACCGGGATGAAATTGTCTCCCGCCATTCGGCGGTTGTCGGCAAAACCGACCGGCAGTCACCCGTATTGCGGAGCTCAATTCACGAAATCAACTTCAATCCCTATTGGCATGTGCCCGCCAGTATCATTCGCAAGGATTTGGTGCCCAAGGCCCGGCAATATGCGCGGGCCGGCAAGGACGTGCTGACAATCTATCGGATCGATGCCTATGACGGCAAAGGCCGGAAGCTCGATCCGACCAGGATCAACTGGAATTCGAAAGCCGTCTATGGCTACTCCTACCGGCAGCAGCCCTGGGAAGACAATTCCATGGGATTTGTGAAGATCAATTTTCCCAATGGACATTCGGTCTATATGCACGATACGCCGTCAAAAAGCCTGTTCGGACGTAATTTCCGTGCCCACAGTTCGGGTTGCGTTCGTGTTCAAGGGGTCGAGGGACTGGTTTCCTGGCTGCTTCAGGCCAACGGCGACTGGAATGTTTCGCGCGTTCTGCAAATGAAACAGACCGGCGAACGCAAGGATGTGCGGCTGAAGAAGCGGATACCGGTATATTTCGTCTATGTGACGGCGTGGGCGACAAGGGACGGCACCGTCAACTTCCGCAGGGACCTGTACAGACGCGATGGCGTCGGGGCGACGGCATCTGCTTATTGACACAGAATTCAAAACCATTTGATGTTGATCAATGCCACCATGGGCTGTCTCATGGTGGTATTTTTTTTGATATGTTACAGAAAACCTGCGCCACACTGGAAAGCGACATTTTTCCGGCAAACAGATCTGTATAGTATCACGCTCTATTGAGCCTGGAAGTATCGGTTGGTTTTTTTCAACCGGCGTATGGAGGACGCGAAAGCGCAAAGCCATGGACTATAAGAGAAAGTTCGCCGAGGCTCTGGATGCGGTCAAGCAGGAAGGCCGGTACAGGGAGTTTGCCGATATCCGCAGAAAATGCGGGAATTTTCCGAATGCCCGCCATTATGCCGAGTCCGGTGAGCGCGATATCAAGGTGTGGTGCAGCAACGATTATCTTGGCATGGGTCAGAGCGAATTGGTCATCGCCGCCATGCATGATGCGATCGATAAGGCTGGCGCGGGTTCCGGTGGCACACGAAATATCTCCGGCACGACGCATTATCATGTCGAATTGGAGGCGGAGCTGGCCGACCTCCACGGCAAGGAAGCGGCTTTGCTGTTCACGTCGGGTTATATCGCCAACGATGCATCTCTTTCCACGCTCGTCCGGCTGCTTCCCGAGTGCGTAATTTTGTCCGACGCCATGAATCACGCCTCGATGATTGAAGGTATCCGCCATGGCGGCGGGCCGAAGCGGATTTGGAAGCACAATGATCTGGCTGATCTGGAATCGCAGCTCGCGGAGTATGACCGGGATACGCCCAAGATCATTGCCTTCGAGTCCGTCTATTCGATGGACGGGGACATGTCGCCGATTCATGGGATTTGCGACCTGGCAGAGAAATATAATGCGCTGACCTATCTCGACGAAGTCCATGCGGTCGGCATTTACGGCAAGCGTGGCGGAGGTGTCGCGGAGCGCGACGGGGCGATGCACCGTATCGATATAATCGAGGGGACGCTCGCCAAAGGGTTTGGTTTGATGGGAGGCTATATCGCGGCCACGGCGGACATCTGCGACGCGATACGCTCCTACGCCATGGGTTTTATTTTTACCACATCACTGGCGCCGGCTATCGTTGCAGGCGCCGTCGCGAGCGTCCGGCATTTGAAGACCAGTCAGTCCGAACGCGAGGCGCATCAGGAGCGGTCGATTGCGCTGAAGCGCAAACTTATCGAGGCCGGGCTTCCGGTCATGGACAATCCCAGTCATGTTGTGCCCGTTATGGTCGGAGACCCGGTGATCTGCAAGCAACTGACAGATACGCTGATGGATCGCTTCGGGATATATGTCCAGCCGATCAATTATCCGACGGTGCCGCGTGGAACCGAACGAATAAGGCTGACGCCGGGGCCGCTTCACTCCGATGACGATATGGAACATCTCGTTGATGCATTGAATACGCTGTGGGGTGAGATGAATCTGCAACGTGCCGCGTAGGCCTGGAGCCAGAGGCGCCAAAGCGCCGGGCGCCGCGCCGCGCCCAGGCGAGATTTACATTGAGTTCCAGCAGGTCGGCAACGCTGTCAAAGTCACGGCGGTCGATGCCGCGAGCGGCGAAGAGGTCTCCATCATGGGGCCGGCTTCGGCCGCGCGCACGGACCTGCAAAAACTGGCTCTTAAAAAGCTGAAGAACAAGATGGACAAATCCGGCGACTAGAGCAGGTTCGACGATTTCTGAATCGCCGATCATGCTCTATCTATTTATTTTAACGCGCTTTCCGGGTGGAAAACCGCCCACACTTTTCCTGAAAGCGCTCTAGGTTGCGTAATCACGCCGCGCGAATTCCCGTTAAGCTCCCAGATAGCGCTCTTTCACACGGCCGCGGATTGTTGCGTTCCAATGCGGGCCGGGCGCTTCGGGTTCCAGGGCCGCTCTGCCTGGCATGTCGAAATCAGCTCCGGTTCCCCGACAATTCGAAAATCATTTGCAGGATTGGCGTCGCCAATGGGTGGCAGAGGAAAACCGCATATGGTAAGTGGGCCAAGCATACAAGCGCGCCGATTGCGCGAGATCGGAATTGTTGCAGGCAATTGATCCCGCGATCGGGCAATAACCCAAGGAGTTGAACTATGTCGATAGCTGCAGTGGCACCAGAGGAGTCGGGGTTCTTTACAGGCAGGATTGCAGAATCAGATCCCGATGTCTGGAATGCGATAGAAGCGGAACTGGGTCGCCAGCAGCATGAGATCGAGCTTATCGCGTCGGAAAACATCGTGTCGCGTGCCGTGTTGGAGGCGGCGGGCAGTGTCCTGACGAACAAATATGCCGAAGGTTATTCGGGCCGTCGTTATTATGGCGGCTGCCAATATGTCGACGTCGTTGAGAATCTGGCGATCGAACGCGCGCAAAAACTGTTCGGCTGCTCATTCGTCAATGTGCAGCCACATTCGGGGTCGCAGGCAAACCAGGGCGTCTTCATGGCGCTGGCGAAACCGGGCGACACGATCCTCGGGATGAGCCTTGCCGCGGGCGGGCATCTGACCCATGGAGCGCCGCCGAACCAGTCGGGCAAATGGTTCAATGCCATCCAGTATGGCGTGCGCCGGGAAGACTCGCTCATCGACTTCGACGAAGTGGAGCGTCTGGCGCGCGAGCACAAGCCGGTACTCATCGTTGCCGGCGGTTCGGCCTATCCGAGAGTGATCGATTTCGCCCGGTTCCGCGCCATTGCCGACGAGGTCGGCGCCTTGTTCATGGTCGACATGGCGCATTTTGCCGGCCTTGTCGCGACGGGCGAGCATCCGAGCCCGTTTCCGCACGCCCATGTTGCGACGACGACCACACATAAAACGCTGCGCGGACCGCGTGGCGGCATGATTTTGGCGAATGACGAGGCGATCGGCAAAAAGATCAATTCCGCAATTTTTCCCGGCATCCAGGGCGGACCCTTCATGCATATCATCGCCGCGAAGGCGGTCGCCTTCCATGAGGCGCTGCAGCCGGAATTCAAGCGCTATACACAGGCGGTCGCGGAGAATGCGCGGACGCTCGGCGCGACGCTTTCCGCCGGCGGTCTGGATCTCGTGTCGGGGGGAACCGATACGCATCTTCTGCTTGTCGACTTGCGGCCCAAGGGGCTGACGGGCCGGGACGCCGAAGCGAGTCTGGGCCGCGCCAATATTACCTGCAACAAGAACGGGGTTCCCTTCGACCCGGAGAAGCCGATGATTACGTCGGGCATCCGGGTCGGTTCGCCGGCCTGTACCAGCCGCGGGTTCGGCGTGCCGGAATTCCAGCAAGTCGGGGAAATGATCAACGAGGTGCTTGACGGGCTGGCGGCGAACGGGCCCGATGGAAACGGATCCGTCGAATCAGCGGTCAAGAAGAAGGTCCTCGATCTGACGGGGCGCTTTCCGATTTACGGCGGCTAAATGGAGAAATTATTTCCGGGGCGGCCGGTCCGGCGTTATTCCGCTGCCTGCCGGAAAATGCTTGAGGGTATGACGCATGCGGTGCCCCTACTGCCAGAGCACCAACACCCAGGTGAAGGATTCGCGGCCCTCGGAGGATCATACGGCGATCCGGCGGCGGCGCATTTGCGCCGACTGCAGCGGCCGTTTCACCACCTTTGAGCGGGTTCAGCTCCGGGAATTGACGGTTGTCAAGAAAACCGGCCGGCGGGTTCCTTTCGATCGCGACAAGCTGATGCGGTCGATACAGATCGCCACGCGCAAGCGGGCCGTCGATCCCGAACGGGTCGAACGCATGGTCAGCGGCATCGTCAGGCGGCTTGAAAATAAAGGCGATGGCGACATCAAGTCCCAAACGATCGGCAAGCTGGTCATGGAGGGGCTCAAAGGACTCGATGACGTGGCTTATGTACGTTTCGCCTCTGTCTACAAAAATTTCCGAGAGGCGCGCGATTTCGAAGCCCTGCTCGGCGAACTCGCCGGCCCCGATGATCTCGATGAGCCCGTTTCGGCCGACGAAACCGA
The DNA here is from genome assembly GCA_021775575.1 of Hyphomicrobiales bacterium. GTDB lineage: Bacteria > Pseudomonadota > Alphaproteobacteria > Rhizobiales > Methyloligellaceae > JAJFHO01. Next base: position 8,629 of record JAJFHO010000020.1, on the reverse strand, counting down.
CTGACTTCGGGCCGCTCCTCTTTATGGGACCTGCGCAATGGCGTCGCATGACGAAGTCTTCATGAGCGCCGCGCTCGCGGTGGCGCGCCGAGGTCTCGGGCGCGTATGGCCCAATCCGGCGGTCGGTGCCGTGCTTGTGGCGCCGGGAGAAGAGCCGGAGATTCTCTCGCGGGGCTGGACAATGCCCGGCGGGCGGCCGCATGCCGAAACTGTCGCACTGGAGCGGGCAGGGGAACGCGCCCGTGGCGCCACCCTTTACGTCTCGCTCGAGCCATGCGCGCATCATGGCAAGACGCCACCTTGTGCTGATGCCATTATCGCGGCCGGTGTTGCGCGCGTGGTTTGTGCGCTCGGCGATCCCGACCCGCGTGTTTCGGGTAAAGGACTGGAGCGGCTGAGGGATGCCGGCATTCTTGTCGATAGCGGCATTCTGGCGGAACAGGCGCATATGCTTACAAGGGGCCATCTGCTGCGTGTAGGCGAGCAGCGTCCGGAAGTTACCCTGAAGCTTGCGGTCGGGTCGGACGGCCTGATTGCTCCTGGCGATGGCGCGCCGGTTTGGGTGACGGGCGAATTAGCCCGCGCGCGCGGTCATTTGATGCGGGCACGCTCCGACGCAATTCTGGTTGGACGTGGCACCGTCATGGCGGATAACCCCGAGCTGACATGCCGTCTGCCGGGCATGAGCGGGCGCTCGCCCGTGCGGGTGGTGCTGGACACTCATCTTCGGCTGAATGATCAGGCCGGGTTACTGAACCGCGCAAGTCACGCGCCGGTCTGGATTATATGCGCGGAGGACGGGATGTCGCGGCGCCAACAGCTGTTTGAGAGTAAGGGCGCGGTAGTGCTTGCCGTACACAAAGGCATTGACGCACGCCCCGACCCTGTTGCGGTATGCGGCGTGTTGGCGCAAAGGGGCATTACGCGTCTTTTGATCGAAGGGGGTCCGCACGTGGCTCGGTCTTTTCTCGACGCAGGCGTTATCGACTGCGTCGCGATATTCCGCGGACCAGCCCCGGTGGGCAAAAGCGGTCTCGCACCGTTTGTTAACAATGGCTTGGAAGTCATAGAAAACGCGGAAGAATTTGAAGAAATAGAAGTGCAGAAGGTCGGTGAAGATCAGGTCGTAATCTACGAGAAAAAACACCAAACCAATTAGTTGGCAGGCTATGTTTACAGGAATTATTACCGATATCGGCGTGGTCGCCGGCACAGACGGCGGCCGGTTCACGATTGCCAGCCGCTACCCGGCCAGCGAGATTTTACCCGGCGCGTCAATTGCTTGCGATGGTTGTTGTCTTACCGTTACTGAGCTGGCTCCCGCGGCCGACGGCGGATGCCAATTTGGTGTCGATGTCTCCAATGAGACACTTGCCTGCACGACGCTTGGCGATTGGGCGGTCGGGCGGCGGATAAACCTGGAGCGAGCTTTGACGCTGCGCGATGAACTCGGCGGGCATATAGTCAGCGGCCATGTAGACGCGGTCGCAAGGATATTGTCGCGCACCGACGATGGCGCTTCTGTAAGGTTCGAAATGGAATGTCCGGACAATCTGGCGCAGTTTGTCGCGGAAAAGGGTTCGGTCGCGCTGAATGGCGTCTCGTTGACGGTAAACGCGGTAAGCGGCGCCAAATTCGGCGTAAATCTGGTCCCTCATACGTTGCAGGAGACGAACTGGGCGGACAAACAGGCTGGCGCGGCATTGAATATGGAAGTGGACCTTTTGGCACGCTATGTGGCAAGGATCACCGATATGCAGCGTCAGTGACCGGGGAATCGTAAATTGAGCATCGCCGAAAATAACAGTGATCAGGATTTCCTGTCGCCCATAGAGGAAGTGATCGACGACGCCCGCAACGGGCGGATGTTCATTCTTGTCGATGCCGAGGACCGCGAGAATGAAGGCGATCTCGTCATCCCGGCCCAGATGGCGACGCCCGACGCCATCAACTTCATGGCCAAGCATGGGCGCGGGCTGGTCTGTCTCGCGATGACCGAGCACAGGGCCGATCAGCTCAGGCTCGACCTCATGGCGCGCCACAATAATCAATCCCGGCAGCAGACCGCCTTCACCGTTTCCATTGAATCGCGCGAAGGCGTCAGCACGGGCATTTCCGCCCATGACCGCGCACGGACGATTTCGGTTGCGATCGATCCGACCAAGGGTCCCGACGACGTCGCCACGCCGGGTCATGTGTTTCCGCTGATCGCGCGGGAAGGCGGCGTTCTCATTCGCGCCGGCCATACCGAGGCGGCGGTCGATCTGGCGCGTCTCGCCGGTCTCAATCCGGCGGGTGTTATCTGCGAGATCATGAATGACGACGGCACCATGGCGCGAATGAACGATCTGGTCGCCTTCGCCCAGCTGCACAATCTGAAGATCGCGACAATCGCCGATCTGATCGCCTATCGGCGCAAGCATGACAGTGTCGTAAAGCTGCTGTCCGAGAGCAAAGTCGAGAGCGTATTCGGCGGAAGCTTCGATTTGCGGGTCTATCGGACCACCGTCGAGCCTGCTCAGGAACATATCGCGCTGATCAGGGGCGATCTGTCGCAAGGCGGACCCGTACTCGTCCGGGTCCATGCCGTCAACACGCTGGGCGACGTCCTCGGCGTCAGCGGCGAGGGCCACAGGCGCACTCTTATCCAAAAGGCGATGGAGGTCATCGCCGAGGAAGGGCGCGGTGCCCTCGTCCTTATTCGCGAGGTGTGGCCGGCGGCGGTGACGGAGAGCCTGCAGGGCAAAGATCCGGAAATACAGGAGATCGCCGGATCGGAAGACCGGGTGCTCGAAATCGGCATCGGCTCGCAGATACTGCACGATCTGGGCGTGCGGGACATGGTTTTGCTGAGCAACTCGCCGCAACGCAAGGTCGTCGGCCTGGAAGGGTATGGGTTGCATATCGTCGACTACCGGCGGATGGACTAGCAATCGTTATGGCCACAATTCCGCAATCTGTATTGATAATCGAAGCGCGATTTTACGACGACATCGCGAATGAGCTTGCGCGTGGCGCAGTGGCCGAACTCGAGGGGGCCGGGATCGCCTATGAGCGGGTTGCGGTTCCCGGCGCGCTTGAAATAGCGCCGGCGCTGGCTATTGCGATTGCCAACAACGCGCTCGGTGCGAAAGGGCGTCATGGCGGCTGCGTGGCGTTGGGTTGCGTCATCCGCGGCGAGACTTCTCACTATGATATCGTCGCCAGTGAATCGGCGCGGGGGCTGCTCGATTTGTCGCTTGCGCACGGTATCGCGGTCGGCAACGGCATCCTGACGGTGGATACCCGTGACCAGGCCTGGGTCCGGGCGCGTGTCGATGGGAAAAACAAGGGCCGTGACGCCGCCGCCGCCTGCGTGTCCCTGATGGTGCTTCAGGCGGGCCCGTTATCGGGCCAGATAAAATGACCCCGGCCGCCGGCAGGCCGAATAAGCGCGTCGGTGCCAATCGCTCAACACCGCTAAGCGCGGCAAGGCTGGCGGCGGTACAAGCGCTCTACCAGATGGATATGGCCGCAACGGACGTCAATGACGTGCTTGCCGAATTTTGCGAGCACAGGCTGGGCGATTTGACCGACTCTTCTTCCTGCCAGGATGCCGACCCGGAGTTTTTTTCCGACATCGTGAAGGGCGTTGTGGCGGAGCAACGCCGGATAGACCCGATTTTGAATGCGCAGCTCGCCGATGGCTGGCGGCTTTCGCGGATCGACAGCATATTGCGGGCTATTCTTCGCTCGGCGGCCTTCGAACTGCTGCAACGACCCGATGTTCCCGCCCGTGTCGTGATCAACGAATATGTCGACGTCGCCCATGCCTTTTTCGAGAAAGACGAACCCAGGGTGGTGAACGGAATTCTGGACGCGCTGGCCCATGCGCAGCGGGCGGATGAATTTCAGAACAGTGCCGATGGGTGAGAAAGAGGCACGCCGAGTGGCCTCCTTTCGGGGAGAAACAGACCTTATCCAGAGCATATTCGCACCGCTCGCGCGCGGCTATGAGGGCGCTTTCGGGCTCGTTGACGATGCCGCCCTGCTGACACCGGCGCCTGGCGAGGAAATTGTCCTCACCGCGGATATGCTGGTCGCCGGCGTTCATTTTCTTGCCAACGCGTCCCCGGCGGACGCCGCCTATAAGGCGCTTGCGGTGAATATTTCCGATCTTGTGGCAAAAGGCGCGGACCCGGAAATCTATCTGTTGACGCTCGCGCTGCCTGGAAAGCCTGACCGGGCTTGGCTGGGCGGATTTGCCGATGGGCTGGCCGACGCGCAGGCGGCATTCGGTTGCCTCCTTGCCGGGGGCGATACGGTCTCGACGCCGGGACCGCTGTGCATTTCGATCACCGCTCTGGGCCGCATACCAGAGGGAAAAATAGTCAAACGCTCGGGTGCCCGGCCCGGTGACAGGGTTTACGTCACCGGCACGATCGGCGACGCGGTGGCGGGGCTGAAATGGCTGCGGGCAGGCGATGAGAAACCGCAATCATTCCTTACGTGCGACGGTGCCGGATATCTCGGATCACGCTATTGGCGGCCCCGGCCCAACCGGGCGCTCGCGCCGATCTTGCGGGATCACGCCAGTGGAGCGATGGATATATCCGACGGACTGGCCGGCGACTTTGAGAAATTATGCAAGGCGTCGCGGTGCGGCGGGTCGATCAGCGCGGGCAGGGTGCCGCTTTCCGGCGCGGCTAAATCTCTGCTTCGGGCGGGATTCGTTTCCCTGGAAGAACTGCTTTGCGGCGGCGATGACTATGAAGTGCTGGCCGCGATAGCACCGGGCAAGACCGGGTCGTTTGAAAAAGCGCTTCAAGGCGCTGGTTGCCAGGCGACCGATATCGGCGAGATCCTGACCGAACATGACGTTCTCATACTGGGGCTGGATGGCGCGCCTCTCGACCTCTCTCATGCGGCTTACGATCATTTTCAATAATGTCTGAACCTGATCTAGGCAGGCTTGAAGACGGTCAACAACATGGCAATGCCAATGAGGGCGAATAGCGCCGCGATGACTTTCTCCATGGCGTGAGATGAGACCTTGCCTTGAAGCCGGGGCCCGATCTGGCCGCCAATAATCACGGCCGGGATTGTGTAACAGACGAGATTCCACGGCACCGCCGACAGCCCGCCTTCCGCGATCAGGGTCGAAATATGCGTGAATGACGCCGACATTACCGTAACGATCACGACGAGAATGGAAGTCGCGGCCGCCACGGGGACTGGAAAGCGGTAGCGCTTGATCAAAAGCGGCATGACAACTTCGCCGATGCCGACCGAGAGAAGGCCGGTCAGAAAGCCACCCAAGCCCAGCGGCACCGACCCCTTTTTGGGACGGTGGAATTCGTAGCTGTAAGTGTTTCCGGCCCGGTCCGTAAGCTGGCGGTTTTCCACCTGGTAATGCGAGGTACCCAGCCACTTGGCCCAAAAGCCGCTGGTCGGCTGTCCTGTTTCGGCTTCCTCCGGCCCATGTCCCTTTAGCAGAATGACCGAAAGCAGAAGCATGAGGGCGCCATAGCCGAACTTCAGGTGATCGGGGTTGGCAAGATGGGACAGCAAAGCGCCGGCTATGCCTGCCGGCACGGAAAACAGGATCAGCGCCATGGCGACCCGGAAATCGATGAGATGCTTTATAAAGTAACCGACGAAACCGGATGAAAAGCCGAATGTTTCGGTAAGCAGCGATACGCCGATCGCTGCTACCGGGCTCGCCAGAATATACTCCGGACCAAGCATTGGAAAAATGATCAGGAAGACCGGCATGAAATAGGCCGCACCGCCAATTCCCGTCAGCATGGCTGTTGTCGCGATGCAGATGGAGACGGGAAACATGAACCAGTACAGGGTAAAATCCATGAGATGCGCTCCCCAAGACTCCGCGCCGGTGGATAGGGATGCAGATATACACGCTAATCGGCAATCCGGTTGTCGCGTAGCGGACATTTCCCGGGTGCGGGAGGGGCGCTGATTTGCGCCTTGGCACCGGCCCATGGCTCGTGCGAATGTTCCGCGTCGCGGCCTATCCCTTAATATCTCCAACGCTACAAGCCGGTGTCTCCGGCGCATGATGCGAAGCTGGCAGAACGAGTAATGAGCGCCGAGAGCGCAAGCACAAAAGCAGATGACGGTGATCGCCGCGCACGGCGGAACGTGGCCATTTTGGCGAGTGCGCAGGTGCTTTATTTGGTCGGGGCGACCATTCTGCTAACCGTGAATGGTCTGGTCGGTCATATGATCGCCGACGACAAGTCGCTTGCGACGCTGCCGGTCACGACCTATGTGCTTGGCACGCTCGCATCGACCGTACCCGCTTCTCTTTTGATGCGCCGGGTCGGGCGCCGTGCCGGTTTTCAACTCGGCGCGTTATTCGCTTTGATGAGCGCGAGCCTCGCCATTTTTGCGATTTTCGAGAGGTCCTTCTGGCTGTACTGCATGGCGACCACTCTCGCCGGGGTTTATCAGGCATTCGCCCAATATTACCGCTTCGCCGCGGCCGACACGGCCAGCGAGGCCTTTAAGCCGAAAGCGATCTCCTGGGTCATGGCCGGTGGCCTTGTCGCCGCGGTCGTCGGGCCGCAGCTGGTCATTTTGACCAAGGATATTTTCGCGCCGGTCTTTTATGCGGGCAGCTTCGTTGCCTCGGCGACCACCGCCGTCCTGGCGATGTTCGTCCTGTGTTTTGTTGATATTCCGCGCCCATCGGCACAGGGGACGCCGGGCAAGCAGCCACGGGCTCTGGGCGAAATATTGCGTCAGCCGAAACTGCGCGTGGCGATCCTGACCGGCATGGTCAGCTACGGTTCGATGAATTTTGTCATGACGGCCACGCCTCTGGCCATGGTCGGGTGCAACCATTCGGTCGAATCGGCGGCGCACGCGATTCAGTGGCACGTCTTCGCGATGTTCGCCCCGAGCTTTGTTACAGGGCATCTGATCAACCGGTTCGGCCGGGAGAGAATCGTGCTGACCGGGCTTCTTCTTCTCGCCTCCTCCGGCCTTGCCGCCATGACCGGGCTTGCGCTCTGGCAATTCAATCTGGCGATGGTTCTTTTGGGTCTGGGCTGGAATTTTGGCTATATCGGCTCGACAACCATGGTGACAGATTGCCACAGGCCAGAAGAACGCAACAAGATTCAGGCGGTCAACGAGTTCATGGTTTTCGGCCTTGTCGCGGTGGCGTCCTTTTCGTCGGGCAAGGTGTTACATATCGCCGGATGGAACATGGTAACAGTGGCTTATCTGCCCTTTGTCGCGCTGGCGGCGGGTCTCATCCTGCTGCTGCTGCTCCGTGGCGCCAAATGGGGTGTTGAAGGGGCGCGATAACAGAGGTATTCAGCCAAAGTTTCGAAGGTATTCAGCCAAAGTTTCGCGGTCTTTTGTTGCTTTGCGGCATCAATTTTGGCATGGTCCGCCCGCTTCGGTACGGGCCGGCGGCAATGCGTTATAGCGCGTTATAGCTGCTGTAAGGGGGGCTTGGGGAAACCATCACACCCACGGCCGAAAAATCTATTCAAGAACAGGGACGTTTATCATGAACACGGTTCTTTACCTGATCATCGCCTGTGGCGCGCTTTCGCTCGTCTATGGCATCTGGGCCGCCCAGTCGGTTATGGCGGCAGATGCAGGCAACAAACGGATGCAGGAAATCGCGGGGGCAATTCAGGAAGGTGCTCAGGCCTATCTGACCCGGCAATACACGACAATTGCTATTGCAGGCGTGGTAATTTTCGCCATCCTTGCCTGGCTTCTGTCGGTGACGGTGGCCATCGGTTTCGCGATTGGCGCCATTTTGTCGGGCGCGGCCGGCTTCATCGGCATGCTCGTCTCGGTGCGGGCCAATGTCCGCACCACACAGGCAGCCAGCAAGAGTCTTGGCGCGGGACTTGAAATAGCGTTTCGCGCCGGCGCCGTGACCGGCATGCTTGTTGCCGGCCTGGCACTGCTCTCGGTCACCGTCTATTACAGCGTGCTCACCGTTGGAATGGGCCTGAGCGTTGCCGACCGGACCGTTGTCGACGCTTTGGTCGCGCTCGGTTTCGGCGCCTCGCTGATCTCGATCTTCGCCCGGCTCGGCGGTGGCATCTTCACCAAGGGCGCGGATGTGGGCGGCGATCTTGTCGGCAAGATCGAAGCAGGCATTCCGGAGGATGATCCGCGCAATCCGGCAACCATCGCGGATAATGTCGGCGACAATGTCGGCGACTGCGCCGGCATGGCGGCTGACCTTTTCGAGACCTACGCGGTCACGATTGTCGCGACGATGGTGCTGGCATCGATCTTTTTCACCGACCCGGCAGTTGCTGAAAAAATGATGCTGTTTCCGCTGGCGATCGGCGGCGCCTGTGTCGTGACTTCGATCATCGGGACCTTCTTTGTAAAGCTCGGGCCCAGCCAGTCGATCATGGGTGCGCTTTACAAGGGCTTCATCGCCGCCGGCATATTGTCGCTGATTGCGGTGCTTGGGGTGACGGAGGGTCTGATTGGTCTTGGGACCACATTCACAACGTCATCGGCATCGTTCACCGGACTGGACTTGTTCTGGTGCGCACTCGTTGGTCTCGTGGTGACCACCCTGATTATTGTCATCACCGAATATTATACGGGCACGAATTACCGTCCGGTGCAGAGTATAGCCAAG
>JAJFHO010000190.1 GCA_021775575.1 Hyphomicrobiales bacterium | reverse complement strand
GACCGAAGCGGTCGCCGAGGAACTGGCGCGGCGCAACGGCGTTTCGCTCACTCCGGACCACTGGAAGGTTATCTATTTCATGCGGCAATGGCTGGAGGAGCGGCAAGTCGCGCCTGATGCACGGCATGTGATGAAGTTTCTCTCCGGGTCTCGCAACGCGGGCAGGCAACGGCTTTTCGAGCTTTACCCATACGGATATGTCAAACAGGCATGCAGGATCGCCGGGATGAGGAAACCGCGCGCCTGGAGCACCGGCTGAGCCGCCGGGCCGGTTTGGCCGAAAGGGTTCTAGCGCCTTGAAAGGATCAGCCTGAAGGCGTCCGAGACACTGCCAGTCAGCAAATAGAACAGACCGGCGGTTGCGCCGATGAGGATCGCGCCCAGGGCGATCGGGGCTGCCAATGACAATGTAGCCATGCCGGAGACTCCCTGTCCGATGGTGCATCCATAGGCGGAGACCCCGCCAAATCCCATCAGAAAGGCGCCGAGCAGATGACGCCTCATCTCGAGCGCGTCATCATAGGCTTCCATCCGCAATTCCCGGTTCCACAGCGCGGCCGCGAAGGAGCCTGCGATTGTGCCGAAGACGAGCGCAATGCTGAAATCGATGGCGCCGCCAACAAAGGTGATCAAATAGATGATCGCTCTTCCCGGTGCGATGACATAGGACAGCGAGCGGACCTGAGCGGGATCGAAAGGGTCATCTCCCAGGATGCCCGTGGCGGCAAAACCTCCGGCAACCACGAGACCGATAACGATGCCCGATACAACGTCGCGCCGGTGTCCCCTGAGGCCCTCGCCCGAAAAACACCAGGTGCAGACCGCGCCGGCAAAAATCAGCGCGACAGGAAGCCAAAGCGAACTCGCATTTACGCCAAGCAATGCCGAGAGGATATGCGGAATGCCCTGGCCGCCAATGGGCGCGAGGTCGAGGCTTGCAGACTCAAGGCCATAGCGGCGAACATAGCCCGCAACACCGCCGGCCGACATATAGGCGGAGAGCCCCATAACCAGAAAGGTGACAAACGCCTTCAGATCGCCTCCGCCCATGCGGATCAGCGTCCCGAAGCCGCAAGTGCCGACAAAGGCCATGCCCAGCCCGAATAGCAGGCCGCCAACCAGCGCTCCGGCCCAGTGAAATTCGCCCGACAGGTAAAATGTCTGGTCGATCCTGGCAATACCGGAAACGTGCATAATCTGCACGGCAAGCATGGCGACGGCGACCGCAAGGCCCCAGCTTTTCAGCCGCCGCAGGTCGCCTGTCAGAACCATGTCTTCGACGGCGCCGAAAGTGCAGAAGCGGGCGCGGCGCGCGACCCAGCCCGCGATCGCACCCAAGGCGAAACCGCATAATGCAACCAGCTGTGATGCCGACAAATCAAGCAACGCTCACTACTCTCTGTGTTGGCCTGCTGGGGGCCGGGTGGGCGGTAAGCCGTCCGGCGGCGGCGTTCGCCACGGGACCGCTACCAGACATCGGGGTCGATGCCCTGCGCCTTCAGCTTCGCGAACCTTCCCTGAAGGAAGCGCTGGAAATTCTCGGTGCGGTAATGACCGTCATTGACGTATTCGAGCATGGAAATGAAATGGAACGGTTTGAAATAGCCGGGCATTCTGAAAATCTCGGCATCGCCGCCGCTTTTGCCTTTCACGCTTTCGGGGTCTTTCGGGAAAAACACCATTGTCGGCGTAAAGATCACCCGCCATTTCTGCGCAAGGGCGCGTTCCTCAAGTTGCTGGCCGTCGAAATCCGTGACAGCCCGGCTGCCCCAGAGGTCGATTTGAATCACGCTAAAATGCTTCAGCAGGTAGGTACGAATTTCCTCGCGGGCGAAATTGACCCGGTGCAGTTCGCGGCAATAGGGGCAACCGCGCTGCTCGAACAATATTGCCAGGTTTTGTCCCCTGCCGGCCATCTCCTCGTGATCGTCGCCAAGATCAAGGAAGGATTCCAGAAACCAATCCTGGGTGAACAAGCCGTTGTCGCCAACTCTGGCTTCGCCTCCTGCCGCCTTGAGCACCGAAGGGGCTATCGTCGAGGCGCCTGAAAGCGCGAGCAAACCAAATATATCGCGTCTGGAAATCGTCATCGGCTCTTCCCTGGGCAATCTGGAAGCCTATTTTCTTACCAATCCGGATACTAACGCACATCACATTGATGTGAAATTACATATGAATTGATGAATGTAAAAATTTGAACACATAGCTATTATAGCACCCTCCCGAATGCTGCAGCGGCCAGCTGCCGAGCACATTTTGGATGCAATCAGATAAGGGAGAAACAAATGCACTTGAGACATAGTCGCTCATGGACGCTCGCGCTGTCGGCCATCTTATTCGCAGCCATGATATTCAGCGCCAATATCGCCACGAGCCCTGCTCTCGCCGGGGAGGCGATGCACAAAGTCGCCATCCACGTTGACAGCAGCGATCCCCAACTCCAGAACATGGCGCTCAACAACGTTCAAAACCTCAACAAATATTATAAATCCAAAGGCGAAACGGTTCAGATCGAGCTGGTCGCCTATGGACCGGGTCTGCATATGCTGCGCTCTGACACATCGAAGGTGAAGAGCCGCATCGCGACCATGGCGCTGGAAATGGACAATCTTCAGTTCTCGGCCTGCGGGAACACCCATGCCAAGATGACCAAGAAGGCCGGCAAAGAAGTCGTTCTGCTATCCGAAGCGACGAATGTCCCCTCGGGCGTTGTGCGCCTGATCGAGTTGCAGGAAAAAGGCTATGCCTACGTGCGTCCGTAATTGCGAGACGCTGTAGTCAGCGGCCGATGACAACAGGCGGCGCCCGACAAGGTGCCGCCTTTTTTGCATTTGGCCCCGGGGGCAAGCCTGAATTTGGGACCTAGGACTGGGGTTTGACGAATGCCGCGATCAGGTCGGCTGCGTCCTCCGCGTAGAAATCCAGAAACAGGTGATCGGCATCCTCGATCACTTCCAGCTTTATCTTCTTGCCATCGGCGAGCGGTTTTACGCGCCTGGCCACATCCGGCACGACGCTATCCTTTGACCCCGCGATAACAAGCACCGGCATTTTTAGTTTGGGCAGGAGAAACGGCGTGTCCCGGCGCGGCTCCACGCCATAATAGGAGACGATGCTGCCGGCGCGGGCCGTCGCGCCCTGGCAATATACAAAACCCGGCAGCTCCATCATTTCATTGTCCTTGCCCGATGCGGCGAGCGCCGCCGCCTTGCCCAGGATTGGTTCGAGATCGGCCTTGTAGCGCTGGCGGTAGGTCTTGGCGGCACTGCTGTCCGGATTCGCCGTGGCCGGCGCCATCAGCACCGCACGGGAAATCTCCGGTCCGGCCCGCTCAGCGGCGAACCAGGCGGTCTGGTTGCCGCCCCGGCTGTGGCCCAGAAGCGTTACGGGTCCCGCGCCGCGTTCTTTCAGCCAGCCAACCCAGGCGCCGATCTCATCGAGCGCGTCTTCGTGCCGGTGCGTGTGCGGAACGCCGCAGTCATACATACCCTCACGGCGATCCACACCCAGAGTGAGTGAGTGAGCCAGGGTTGCGAGCCCCCTTTCGGCGAGAGCCGTCTGGAGCGCTTCGATGAGTTCCATGTCCTTGTGAGCGAGTGTTCCATGGGTGATGAGAATGACGCCATTCGCAATCGAACCATCATCCGGCGCGACCAGATCGGCGAGCGCCGTAACGCCGTTTATCCGCAGCGTCACCGCCTGGGTGCCAGCGAGTGCTCCGGCGCCAGAGAGAAGCAGCAGCATGATGGATGCAGCGAGAATACGCAGGGTCACAACGGTTCTCCAATTATCTGCCGGGCATCCGCGCCGGTAAGCCCTTTGCCTTCGCAGTCTTCTGTTCACGTCCGGCAATGGCCTTGATCAAGGTCAACACATTTGGACTGTCCTTCCATAAATATATCAATTTGGAGACTTTGTTTGCGCTTCAGATCCGATTGGGAGCAAATTCTATGTTGCGGCACCATGTCGCCGATGTTTTGGTGAAAGACTTATTCTAAAATACGAATAATTGAATGTCAGGAGGGCGCTCCCGTAGTGATTGAGATGTTCGTAAGGATTTTCGTTCCGGCATCCGTCGTTCTTGTCCTGGTGCAGGCGGCGGCTATCGCGGACGATACCGAATATGGCGAATATCTTTCGGCGGAATGTGTCACCTGCCATCAGCTTTCAGGTGCCGACGACGGCATCCCGCCAATCACCGGATGGGACATCGCGTCATTTGTCGCCGTTCTGAAATCCTACAAGCAAAAAGAACGGGACAATCCGGCAATGCAGTTGGTCACCAGCAATCTGGGTGACGAGGAAATGAACGCGCTGGCGGCATATTTCGCCAGCCAGGGACCCGTGACGAAATAAATGCGGCGAGAATTTTTCTGAAGAGTTTTCGATAAAACAGGGAGTGTGATGATGAGCAAGATTTCGAGACGTCAGTTTTCGACCATGGCGGCCGCGGCGACCGCTGCCGGTGTCGTCGGCATGCCATTTGTCGCCCATGCCGCCAAACCGCGCTTGGTGGTCATTGGCGGCGGCGCGGGAGGCGCAACCGTCGCACGCTATGTCGCGAAGGATTCCAAGGGCGCGATCGATGTTATATTGATAGAGCCGACGCGGCGCTACTACACATGCTTTTTCTCCAATCTCTATCTCGGCGGTTTCCGGGAGTTCGATTCAATTGGTCATGGCTATGGCACGCTGGCGCGCGACTATGGGATCAACGTGATCCACGACTGGGCCGCCGCGGTCGACAGAGGCGCCAAGACGGTGACCCTGGCGTCGGGCGCCAAGGTTCCCTACGACCGGCTGGTCATAGCGCCCGGTATCGATTTCAAATACGAATCCGTGCCCGGCTATTCGGTCGACGCGCAGGATGTGATGCCGCATGCCTGGAAGTCGGGCACCCAGGCGCAGCTGCTTCGCGCGCAGGTGGAGAATATGAAAGAGGGCGGGACGTTCGTCATGGTTCCCCCGCCCAACCCGTTCCGCTGCCCGCCGGGGCCATATGAGCGCATCTCGATGATCGCGCATCAGTTCAAGAAACGGAATCCCAAGGCCAAGATCATCGTTCTCGACCCGAAGGAGAAATTCTCCAAGCAGGCGCTTTTCATGGAGGGCTGGGAAAATCATTATCCGGGCATGGTCGAGTGGATTCCGGCATCGGTCTCCGGCGGGGTGAAGAATGTGAATCCGGACAGCATGGAATTCAAGACCGACATCGATACCTTCAAGGCGGACGCCGCTTGTGTCGTGCCTGCCCAAAAAGCCGGCGCCATCGCGCAGATCGCGGGCGTCACAAAAGGCGACTGGTGCCCGATCAATCCGGCAACGATGCAGTCCAAGATCGATGAAAACATCCATGTACTGGGTGATGCGTCGATTGCATCGGCGATGCCGAAATCAGGCTTTTCCGCCAACTCTCAGGCCAAGGTCGCGGCGAACGCGATTAGGGGCGCCTTGGCGGGCTCCAAAGTGTTCCCGGCGCGCTACGCCAATACCTGCTGGAGCCTGATCGCCGCCAATGACGGCGTCAAGGTCGGAGCCAAATACGAGGCCGCCCCGGAAAAGATAAAGCCGACCGCGAAATTCATCTCCAAGACCGGTGAAAGCGAGGAGGTGCGCAAGCAGACTTATGAGGAATCGGTAGGCTGGTACAAGGCGATTACAGCCGACATTTTCGGCTAGACGCCGCGTCCACCCGCATAAAGTAAAAAGCCGGCTCGTGCGAGCCGGCTTTTCTTTTGCAGCACCCGTTTTCCTCCGCCACACGCCATCATGGACAAGGGTTAGAGCGTTTCCAGGATCAGTGGACACCGGTTGTCCGTCCGGACACGCGCCAGGATCCTAACGCGTGGCCTCCTTTGTAATTTCATCGAGGAGCGATTCCACCTTTGCCACGGCCTTGCGGGTAAGCCTCGAGGGTCCCGCGATCGGCCGGCGATAGCCTACATGTATCTTCCCCGGATCCGACTTCAATTCGAAGATGAACACGACATAGGGACAGATCGCGATATTCAGGGGGTTGGCGCTGACTACTTCGTGGGTCAGCCGGGCAGAGCAGAATTGCATATATTTCGCCTCGATATAGGGCGTTTTGCTGCCGCCGGGCGTAATGCTTCCGACAGCCTCGCTGGTCCGCTCCAGCATCGTCTGCAGATGGCCGGTATGGTCGACCACCAGACCGCGGTCGACGATTGCATTGTTCAACTCGAACAGCACATCCTCAAATTGGCCCGCCTTGATATATGACTTGTACCCGGCCGCCGACTCCGCGCCGGCGCCGCCAGCGAGACAAAGACCTGCAAATGCAAACGCCCCGAGGACGATGAGAAATCTTTTCATGGGTCTTGACCAATCAAACTCGTTCGTCGAGAGAGTTTTGTGCGCCTTTGCATCGTGAAGGCGCCGCGCGTTGCAGACTATGCCGATTGCGCATTGTCACCTTGATTCTTGTCAATCGGATCGTCTTGTCGGTCGGGTCCTATCGGCAGCCGGCGGATCGCGCTCCGCTCAGCATGTCGCCGACAGCGCCTGGTCGGTGCGTTCCTCCTGCATGCCCCGGCGGGAGCGCATAAAGGTAACGAATCTTTCTGCCCAATGGTTCAAATTGGTATCTCTTAAGTGGCAGAAATTCGCCAGTAAATTGCCGATCACAATACCGTCGCGATGCCCGTCGATGCCTTGTCCGCGCAGCACGCGATAGGCGCATAGCGCGTCGGGCGGTCCGTTCTCCAGCGCTGCGTGATGAAATTCATGAGCCGAGATTGTTACGGCGCGCGTCCTTCCGGCCGGCAGGGGCCACGGACCCGCCCCGGTTTCCTCAAGCCGCACCAGTCCGCGGCCCTGCGGCTTGGCATGCATCACCGCGTCAAAGGGAATGGCGCCAACCATCTCCCGGCACGCGCCGCGCCAGCGGATCGTGCGGCAGAGATACATCATCCCGCCGCATTCGGCGTAGATGGGCAGACCATTTTCGGCCGCGCTGCGGATCTCGTTCCTCAGGCCCGCATTGGCCTCGAGCGCCGCCATCTGCGTTTCGGGAAAGCCGCCGCCCAGAAAAAGACCATCGACGTCCGGCAGCCGCTCATCCGCAAGCGTGTTGAAAAAGACCAGTTCCGCGCCGGCTCTTTCGAGCGCATCCAGATCGTCCGCGTAATAGAAGTTGAAGGCCGCGTCGCGGGCGATACCGAGGCGTATGTCGGCGGGGCCCGCGGGCGCGCTCTGCGGTCCGATCTTGTCCGCAACCGATGCCGTATCCGCCATCCCGGAGATCCAGTCGAGATCGACGCCCTGCGTCACCGCCGTTTTCAGCTGTTCGATCTTGCCGTCATATTCATCCGTTTCGCAGGGCGTCGTCAGGCCGAGATGCCGCTCGGTTACCACGAGCGCCTCGTGGCGGCCGACAGCGCCAAGAATGGGCACGTCCGTGTAACACTCCAGCGAGGCACGTAACTTGCCCTCATGCCGTGGGCTGGCGACCCGGTTCAGGATGACGCCCGCTATGCTCACATCCTTGTCGAAGGCCTGATATCCCAACACCAGCGGAACCAGCCCGCGGGTAACGCCCTCGGCATCCAGAACGAGAATAACCGGCGTACGCAGTAGCTTGGCCATGGCTGCGTTGGAGTCGCTGCCTTGCGTATCCAGACCGTCGTAAAGGCCCTTGTTGCCTTCGATCAGGGCAAAGCTGGCACTATTCGCATGGCGCGCGAACAGCCTGAGGATCTCGTCGTCCTTCTGCGTGTTGTAGTCGAGATTGTAGCAGGGGCGGCGCGCGGCGCGCGTCAGCCACATCGGGTCGATATAGTCGGGACCCTTCTTGAAGGGCTGGACGCTCAGACCGCGTTCGGCAAACGCCGCCAGCAGACCGACGGCTATGCTGGTCTTGCCCGAGGATTTGTGCGCGGCCGATAGATAAATATGCGGCATTTTTCTAGGCCCCGCCTGCTTCTCGGGGAACGAAATGCGGATCGATCGTGGCATCGGCGAGGCTTTCGGGAAGAACCCGTAAAACTTTCATGCCGAGCACGCCAATCGCGATCGCCAGCGCCATGCCGCCGAGCCCGAGACCAATTTCGGGCAGCGAGGGGGAATAAGCGCCCACGACGCCGTCCTGGAAAGCGCTTTGCACCTCCATGCCGGGAAACAGGACAAGCGGGTAGGCCTGTCCGCCGACAATAATCACATAGACCTGGGCCAGGCCGCCAACGACAACCAGCAGCGACGCAAGAGCAACGCGCAGGCGCATGGCGCCGACCCGGGGCGCATAGACAAGCGCAATCGGCACGAGGCCGCCGAGCACGATCTGAACGATCCAGAACAGCACTGTGTAAATACCGCCTTCCAGCAGGATGAACCGCTCGACGCCGGCATGCTCGGCGGCATAGAGATTGGTGAGATGCTGCAGGGCCGTGAAATAGAGCACCGCCGCGGCAAAGATGCCAAGCAGCCGGCCCAGCCGGTTCACGATCTTCTCGCCGAGCGGGCGCCCGGTGAGCCCATAGGCGGCAAATATGACGAGGAGAAAGGCCGCCAGCCCGAAGGACAGCGACATGGCGATAAACAGCGGCGCCATCACCGCGGCATCATAGGCCTGGCGAGCGACAAGCCAGCCGAAGATCGAGCCCGTGCCGGTGGTGAGCACCAGCCGCCAGATAAAGGCGAACCAGCCGAACGCGCTTGTAAACCGCGTCATGCTGCGCTCCATCTGAACGAACAGATAGGCGCCGACCACCACCAGGAAACCGGTGTAGAGGAAGATGTTCCAGGCGAAGATCGATTTGAGATTATAGGTCGTCATGGCGACGATCAGCCGGTCGGGGCGGCCCAGATCGAGCACCAGAACCGCCAGCCCGCCAATCAGAAAGGCAATCGCCAGCAGGCCGGAAAGCCGTGCCATCGGCTTGTAGGGCG
>JAJFHO010000189.1 GCA_021775575.1 Hyphomicrobiales bacterium | reverse complement strand
GGACGAGCGCCGCGAGCGCATTCTCGGCCGCACCGGTGAGCAGGCCCATATCGGTGCCGATCGTGACAATGTCCCAGCCGGCTTGCGCCAGCGGTCTGGCATAATCGATATCGTTGGCAAAAATTGCCGCTATTACAGAATGTTCCCGCGCTTTTCTGAGAACTGAATCAATCGCCTCGATGACTTCCGCTGCGCGGATATCCCGTTTGCCCGTCAGCGCGGCGGCAAGGTCGTTCGGGCCGACGAGAACCATGTCGAGACCGTCGACCCGCATAATGTCGTCCAGATTGTCGATTGCGGCGCTGGTTTCGA
Source organism: Hyphomicrobiales bacterium (assembly GCA_021775575.1). Taxonomy (GTDB): domain Bacteria; phylum Pseudomonadota; class Alphaproteobacteria; order Rhizobiales; family Methyloligellaceae; genus JAJFHO01. The sequence continues at coordinate 2,962 of JAJFHO010000189.1, read as the reverse complement.
TCTGGACGCAGGCGATGGTCCAGTCGTTGGCCTCGCTGAAATAGTCGCCTTCAAGGACGAATTTTCCGGCATAGGGTCCCCAGCTGCGCAAACCCCGCGGCGGATATTTGACCGCCCGCACGACCGCTTGCGCGTCGTCGCCCGTCTCGATCAGCGGGCAGACGACGCCTTGCGCGCCGGCGTCGAGGGCGCGGCCGATTCCACCAGCCTCCACGGCGGGCGGGCGCACCAGTGCCGGTATGCCGGCGGCGCGCGCGGCGGTCAGGCAATTCACCATTTCGCCCTGCCCGCCGATACCGTGCTGCTGGTCGATAAGGACGGCGCCGTAGCCGGCCTGAGCCATTTGTTCCACGATCCAGGGTACGCCCAGCGTCACCCACGCCATCGCAAGCTGGCGCCGTTCACCATGCGCGGCGCGAATTTGGTCTTTGGTCATGGCGCGGCGCTGCGGTTCGGGAACGGCCAAGCGGCTATTCCTTCATTTCCGCCTCGACCTGGCCAATCGCCTCAGCCATCAGTTCTGCCATGGTGCGGCGGATCTGATGATCGGACTGGTCGACACCCTTGTCGTCGAAATCGCCGCGGATCTTGCGGAACACATCCTCTTCGCCCGGCTCCTCCAGATCAGCCAGAACCACGCCCTTGGCGTAATGCTCGGCCTCACTGCCGGACAGGCCGAGCTTTTCCGCGGCCCAGCGGCCGATCAGCTTGTTGCGCCGCGCCGTGGACTTGAATTTCAGCTCTTCGTCATGCACGAATTTCGATTCATAGGCTTTTTCACGCTTATCGAATGTCGACATTCCTTGGATCTCCTGATGACGTACGGCTGTGTCAAAGACGCGCCGCCGGCTGAATATCGGGACCGGAACGCCCCTCAATCACCCGCAGGGATAGCCCGCTCTCCAACGCAAATCAACAGCCGCGCGGTCATTTCAAATTGCCGAAGCCAGATCATTGTTTCATGGGCCCGCATCGGCTAGGTTCAAAACCATATTCAAAGGCGATTCCATCGTCAGGATCAGCGGTCGCGTGCGATGCGGGACTCCCCGCCACAAGAGCGATATGCGGCCGGCGCGGACGGGTTGTCCGCCAGCGGTCGATTTTTCCTTTGTTTGCGTCTAACCGATGAAAGGACAGGCTCATGAACCGGCGCCGCCGTGTTTACGAGGGCAAGGCAAAAATCCTTTATGAGGGTCCCGAACCAGGAACGCTCGTCCAGCATTTCAAGGATGATGCGACCGCGTTCAACGCCAAGAAACACGATACGATCGAGGGCAAGGGTGTCCTCAACAACCGGATCTCGGAATTTATCTTCCTGAAGCTCGGCGACATCGGCGTCCCGACCCATTTCATGAAACGCCTCAACATGCGCGAGCAGTTGATCCGCGAGGTTGAAATCATCCCCGTCGAGGTGGTCGTGCGCAACGTCGCCGCCGGGTCGCTGTCAAAACGCATGGGGCTGGACGAAGGCACGCAGCTGCCGCGCTCCATCGTCGAATTCTATTACAAGTCGGACGAACTGGACGATCCCATGGTGTCGGAGGAGCACATCACCGCCTTCGGCTGGGCCAATCCGCAGGAAATCGACGAGATGATGGCGCTGGCGCTCAGGGTCAACGATTTCCTGACCGGCCTGTTCCTTGGCATCGGCATCCGCCTGATCGACTTCAAATGCGAGTTCGGCCGGCTGTACGAAAACGAAATCATGCGCATCATCCTGGCCGACGAGATCAGCCCCGACTGCTGCCGGCTGTGGGATGTGGAGACAGATGACAAAATGGACAAGGACCGGTTCCGGCGCGATCTGGGCGGTCTGGTCGAGGCCTATCAGGAAGTGGCGCGGCGGCTCGGACTGTTCGTCGAGAACCGGCCCTCGGAAGGTTCGGGCCCGGTGCTGGTAACGTCGAAATAGCGGCAAGTCGCAAGAGGGCATGACGGCATGAAGGCGCAGATCACGATCACATTGAAGAATGGCGTCCTCGACCCTCAGGGCAAGGCGATAGAGCACGCGCTCGACGCGCTTGGATTTGACGGCATCGGCGGCGTTCGCCAGGGCAAATTCATCGAGGTCGATCTCGCCGAGGCCGATCCGGAGCGCGCCCGCAAACAAGTTGCGGCCATGTGCGAGCAGCTTCTCGCCAACATGGTAATCGAAAATTACAGCTTCGAGATCGAGGGCGCATGAAGGTTTCGGTAATCGTCTTTCCGGGGTCTAATTGCGACCGCGACGTCGCGGTCAGCCTGGAGGCCGCGACGGGCAGCAAACCGACCATGGTCTGGCACCGGGATGCGCAAGTGCCGGACAGCGATCTGATCGTGCTGCCGGGCGGTTTTTCCTATGGCGACTATTTGCGTTCCGGCGCCATGGCGGCGCACTCCCCGATCATGCGCGATGTGATCGACAAGGCGAAGAAAGGCACCGCCGTCCTTGGCATCTGCAACGGCTTTCAGATGCTCACCGAAACCGGCCTTCTGCCCGGCGTGCTGATGCGCAACGCATCGCTGAAATTTGTCTGCCGCGACGTGCATCTGAAAGTGGAACGGGACGATACGATGTTTTCGCGAGGCTACGCCCGGGGCCAGGTCATCCGAATTCCGGTCGCCCATCACGACGGCAACTATTTCGCCGCGAATGAGACGCTTGAGCGGCTTGAAGGCGAAAACAGGATCGCCTTCCGCTATTGCGACGCGGGCGGCGCGCTGGGCAACGGCGCCAACCCCAACGGGTCGCAGCACGATATCGCGGGCATCTATAACGAAACCGGCCGCGTTCTGGGTCTGATGCCCCATCCCGAACGGCTCGCGGAGCCGGCCCTTGGCGGCACCGACGGCGCGCCGTTATTCTCGTCGCTCGTGGAGGCATTGCACTGATGGCGCCGGGAGCGACGGCCGCAATGACGCCCGAGCTCGTCGCCGAGCACGGGCTGACGGGCGATGAATATGAACGCCTGCTCGGCATTCT
>JAJFHO010000188.1 GCA_021775575.1 Hyphomicrobiales bacterium | reverse complement strand
GGAACACGCCGCGCTTTCAGGAAATGGTGAAAGCCCTTAATTGTTCGAACGACGATTTCATCCGCACTCGCGAGGAGCGCCATCACAAGGCAAGCCAGGAGATCTGGCGCCGGATGGTGGCGAATGGCGACATTTATCTCGATACCTATTCCGGCTGGTACTCGGTACGTGACGAGGCCTATTACGCCGAAAGCGAGCTGAGCGGCGGGCCCGATGGCGTCAAGCAATCGCCGCAGGGAACGCCTGTCGAATGGGTCGAGGAGGAGAGTTATTTTTTCAAGCTCTCCGCCTATCAGGACAGATTGCTCACCCACTATGAGGCAAACCCCGGCTTCATCGGGCCGGACGTGCGCCGCAACGAAATTGTCAGTTTCGTGAAAGGCGGGCTGCAGGACCTGTCGATTTCCCGCACTACTTTCGACTGGGGCGTGCCCGTGCCGGACGATGAGCGTCACATCATGTATGTGTGGGTTGACGCATTGACCAATTACATCACCGGTGTCGGTTTTCCCGACGAGGCGTCCGAGAGTTTTCGGAAATTCTGGCCCGCCGACGCTCATATCATCGGCAAGGATATTATTCGTTTTCACACGGTCTATTGGCCCGCCTTCCTGATGTCCGCCGGAGTCGAGTTGCCAAAGCGGGTATTCGCGCATGGCTTTCTGTTCAACCGCGGCGAGAAAATGTCGAAGTCGGTCGGCAATGTCATCGATCCTTTTGACCTGTCGGAGCATTACGGCGTCGATCAGCTGCGTTATTTCTTCCTGCGCGAGGTGCCCTTCGGGCAGGACGGCAACTACAGCCACGAAGCGATCGTGAACCGCATCAATGCCGATCTCGCCAACGATTTCGGTAACCTGGCCCAGCGCTCGCTGTCGATGATCGGCAAGAATTGCGATGGAGTCCTGCCGCAGCACGGCACGTTTTCCGAGGCCGACAAGACCATTCTTCAGTCCGTCGACGTCGCCGCCGGCGCGGCCCGGGAAGCCATGGACAGGCAGGCGATCCACCGGGCAATCGAGGCGATCTGGAGCGTCGTTGCCGACGCCAATCGCTATTTCGCAGGCGAAGAACCGTGGGCGCTGAAAAAATCGGACCCCGAGCGCATGGGAACGGTTCTCTATGTGACAGCGGAAGTGGTCCGCCAGATTGCCATTCTCGCCCAGCCGGTCATGCCGCAATCCTGCGCCAAAATGCTGGATATGCTCGGTGTTGATGAGACTGAACGGAATTTTGCGGGCCTTGGCAAAGCTGGCCGGCTCAAACCGGGCGCGGCGCTGCCCAAGCCGGAAGGTGTTTTCCCACGCTATGTCGAACCCGAAGAGCCTTCTTCCTGATGCTTGTCGATAGTCACTGCCATCTTGATTTCCCCTATCTGGCCGAACAGATGGACGACGTATTGGCGCGCGCTCAGGCTTCCGGCGTCGGCGCGATGGTGACAATCTGCACGCGCGTCCGCCAGTTCGCTCAGGTGCTGGAAATCGCCGAAGCGCACGACAATATCTATTGCTCGGTCGGCACGCACCCTCATTACGCTGATGAAGAGCGCGATATCCCGCTTAAGGACATCATCGAACTCGCTCGGCATCCGAAGGTCGTCGCCATCGGCGAGGCGGGTCTCGACTATCATTATGACAAAGCGCCCCGAGAGGACCAGGAGCGCGGCTTCCGCACCCATATCGCCGCGGCGCGCGAGACCGGGCTGCCGCTCGTCATTCATACCCGCGACGCCGATGAAGACACCGTGCGAATCCTCGAAGAAGAAATGGAAAAAGGACCCTTCACGGCGGTGCTCCACTGTTTTACCGCTGGCCGTACTCTGGCGCGGCGGGGGGTTGCGCTGGGGCTCTATGTGTCCTTTTCAGGCGTGCTGACTTTCAAGAAGTCGGAAGAGTTGCGCGCCATCGCCGCCGAGATACCGCTTGACCGGCTGCTGGTCGAAACCGACGCGCCCTATCTCGCGCCTGAACCGATGCGGGGCAAGAAGAACGAGCCGGCCTGGGTGGCCTATACCGCATCCCGGCTCGGTGCGGTCAAGGGCGTTGGCGAAGCGGACATCGCGCACGCCACGACGGAGAATTTTTTCACGCTTTTTTCCAGGGTTCCAAAGCCGGACTCGGTCGCCGCATGAGCCTTAAGTTCACGATCCTCGGCTGCGGCACCTCAACCGGCGTTCCGCGCATCGGCCCTGTATGGGGAGCCTGCGACCCCGACAACCCCAAGAATAACCGCAGTCGCTGCTCGCTACTTGTCGAGCGGCGCGGCGAGGATGGCGTTACGACCGTGCTCGTCGATACGACGCCGGATATGCGCCGGCAATTGCTTGATGCGCGTGTCACCTGGATCGACGGGGTTTTCTACACCCATGAACATGCCGATCACACCCACGGCATCGATGATCTCAGAGCCGTTGTCTTCAATGGCAGAAGGCGCGTCGACGTTTATTTCGAGGCGCGCACGAGTGCCTTGCTACAGGATCGTTTCGCCTATTGCTTCGAGACGCCGCCGGGCAGCAACTATCCTGCTATTTTGAATTCGCATCTCATCACGGCCGGTGAAACAGTGAATATAGAAGGCGCCGGCGGAGCCATCGCCGTGGAGTCCTTCCTTCAAAATCATGGCGATCTGACGTCGCTGGGTTTCAGATTTGGCGATCTCGCCTATTCGACCGACATTAGCGGCGTTCCGGAGGAGAGTATCGGTTGTCTCGAGGGACTCGATGTCTGGATCGTCGACGGGTTGCGTTATTCGGAGCATCCAAGCCATTTTTCAGTCGATGACGCGCTTGGCGCGATCGAGCGGATCAAACCGAAGCGGGCGATCCTGACACATATGCATATCGATCTCGACTATGAGACGCTCAGGCGCGAATTGCCCGACAATGTCGAGCCGGCTTATGACGGAATGGCCATTGAAACCAGCGGATAGCCAACCGGCCGTCTATCCCTGCGTGAAGTTCACGAGGTCGCCATTTCGAGCGCAACCCGGCAGTGCGAGTTCGATAAAAACCTCCGACAGATCTTCCGGCTTGGGGAGCGTATCGGGATCTTCGCCGGGCATGGCTTTTGCGCGCATCGCCGTCGCGACAGGTCCTGGATTGATCAGATTGACCCGGACGGATGAATTCTCAACCTCCGCGGCATAGGTCTTGACCAGCGCCTCGAGCCCGGCCTTGGACACCGAATATGGACCCCAATAGGGCCGGCAGTTCCGGACCGCCCCGGAACTGACGAAGATCGCTCGGCCCGCGTCGGATTTTCGCAGCAATGGATCGAGCGTGCGAATGAGCCGCCAGTTTGCCGTCAGGTTGATCGTGAGAACCTGTTCCCAGTCCCTTTCCGAGACATGCCCAAGCGGTGACAGAGGACCCAGAATGCCGGCATTGCCGGCCAGAATATCCAGTCGGCCCCAACGTTCATAAAGGCTCGGCCCCAGTGCGTCGACTTTGTCGCCATGGGCCAAATTGAGCTTGATCAGCGTTGCAGAGCCGCCAAGCTCCCCGATCTCGTCGTCCAGTTCTTCAAGCGCCCCGGCGGTTCGCGCAACGGCGATGACATGGGCGCCTTCACGCGCGTAGGCCAGGGCGGCGGCGCGGCCGATCCCGCGCGATGCGCCGGTTACCAGGGCAATTCGGTCCTTGAGCCGTTGGGCGGACATGACAATGAGCGGTATCTGTTCGGCGTCGGTCGGCTGTGTTCAGCCGACTTCCGCAAGGAAGGAAAGCTGGCGCTGCGACGGTGGGCCTTCCTGATCGGTCAGCCGTGTCGGATATTCGCCGGTGAAACAGTGATCGGTAAATTGCGGCTGGTCCGGATCGCGCCCCTTAAAGCCCATTGACTTGTAAAGGCCATCGACGGAGATGAAGGCAAGCGAGTCGGCGCCGATATAGTCGCGCATACCGTCCAGGTCGTGCGTGGCGGCGAGCAGCTTTTTCTGGTCCGGCGTGTCGATCCCGTAGAAATCGGGATGCGTGATCGGCGGACTTGCAATCCGCATATGCACCTCCGTGGCGCCGGCGTCTCGCATCATCTGGACAATCTTCACAGACGTCGTTCCGCGAACGATGCTGTCGTCGATCAGCACCACCCGGTTGCCTTTAGCCTCGCATGGGACTGCACTGTGTTTGAGCTTCACGCCAAGTGCGCGGATTTGTTGTTCAGGCTCGATGAATGTCCGTCCGACATAGTGATTGCGGACAATGCCGAGCTCGAAGGGAATTCCGGATTCTTGCGCGTAACCGATCGCTGCCGGGACACCGGAGTCAGGGACGGGAACAATAACGTCGGCGGCGGCGGGCGCTTCGCGGGCGAGCTGTTTGCCCATGGCCCTGCGCACGTCGTAAACGCAGCGTCCGCCAACGATCGAATCCGGGCGGGAAAAATAGATATATTCGAAAATACAGGGCCGGGCCGGGCGCTTGGGGAAGGGGCGGTGGCTCTCGATGCCCTCCTTGGTAATGATCAGCACTTCGCCATTATCGACCTCGCGCTCGAATGTGGCGCCGATAATGTCCAGTGCGCAGGTCTCCGAGGAAAGAATCCACGAGTTTTCAAGGCGGCCGAGAACCAGCGGCCTGATCCCGAGCGGATCGCGGGCCCCGACCAGTTTCTTGTTGGTCAGTCCAACGAGTGAATAGGCCCCTTCGATCTGCAACAGGGCATCGACGAATTTTTCGACGAACAGGTCCTTTCTGCTGCGCGCGACCAAATGGGTGATCACTTCCGTGTCGGAAGTGGACTGAAATATGGCGCCCTCTTTGATGAGCTGTCTGCGCAGCGTCAGGGCATTGGAAATATTGCCATTGTGACAGATGGCGAACCCGCCCGCGTCGAGATCGGAGAACAGCGGCTGGACGTTGCGCAGGATTGTTTCGCCTTGCGTCGAATAGCGCACATGACCGATGGCGCAATGGCCCTGGAGCCGCTCCATCACGGATTCGCGGGTAAAATGATCGCCGACGAGGCCGATTCGTCTTTCGCTGTGGTAGCGCTCGCCGTCGAATGACACGATGCCGGCGGCTTCCTGTCCACGGTGCTGAAGAGCGTGCAGGCCGAGGGCTGTTAGCGCCGCGGCGTCGCGGTGGTTGAACACCCCGAAAACTCCGCATTCCTCCCTAAGTCTGTCGTCGTTCGCGGCGTGGATCATGATGTCACCAGAGTCAGTCCGTGTTCGTTTCGGTTTATTTTCGAGCTACTCCTGCCAGCAGACTGCGTGGCGGTAATGCTGATCGCTGATCGGGCGCGGGAACGCTGTCCTGATCTTTCTCGGGCCCGCCCGGCAGATGTTCCGCCGGATTTTCCGGCAGCAGGGAGGCGATGGCCGCGCCGGTCTGGACGAGAACCGGCAACGAACGGGCTTTGCTGATCCATTGCGGCTGGTTTTCCTCGGGCACAAATCCGCTGAAAATATAATAGGCAATCACGACCAGTGCAAAACCGCGTGCAAGGCCGAACAGGAAGCCCAGCGTACGGTCGAGCGCGCCGACGCGGCTGTCCAGCACCCCGTCGGATATCCGCGCGCAGATCAGCCCGACAACGATCAGGACAAGAAGGAATACAATGCCGCCGAGCAGCAAATCCGCGTAGGGCCGCTTGTCAAAATAGTCGAGGACATACTGGAGTAGCGTCATCCAGATATCCTGCTTGTAGAAATACAGATAGAGCGGAACGATCGCCGCGACCGCCCAGGAGAATATCGAGAGCACTTCGCGGGTCAGCCCCCGCACCATGGCGAGAAATCCGGAAATGAGCATTATGAGTGCTAGGGCGATATCGAGGCCTGTAATAGGCATAACTGTCGTCCTTTCGACTGACGGTAGATTAACACAGATGCACGTTACCCTGCAGTAAGGCGGTAATGAGGTAACGCATGTACAGAATGCTTAACGCTGCGTAGGGCTGTTTTCGCTACTCCCGCAAGCCACGGATTGATTCCTTAGTCACCAGTTGCGCCGTCAATTCGCCGAGATGTCCTATCCGGTTCAGTTCGAGTGCCGTTTCCTTCATATCCTTGTCAAGCCGCGCTGGTACGGTTGCCGAAGTGAATCCCAGTTTTTCCGCCTCCTTCAACCGCGCCGCCATCTGCCCGACGGGGCGGACCGCGCCGGAAAGGCTAACCTCGCCGAAATAGATGCAACCGGCTGGAAGTGCAATACCTGAAAAAGAAGAAACAAGCGCAGCCGCCGTCGCCAGATCCGCCGCCGGCTCGCTGATCCGCAAGCCGCCCGCGACATTGAGATAGACATCGTGGGCGCCGAGTTGCAATCCGCAGCGCGCATCGAGGACCGCGAGCAGCATGGCGAGCCTGTTGGTATCCCACCCCACGACGGCGCGGCGCGGCGTGCCGAGCGGCGAGGGGGCGACCAATGCCTGGATTTCAACGAGAACTGGACGGGTCCCCTCTATTCCGGCGAAGACAGCGGCCCCGGGACTGGACGTGTCGCGCTCGCCCAGAAACAGTTCGGATGGATTTTCGACTTCTCGTAACCCACTGGAATGCATCTCGAAAACACCGATTTCATCGGTAGGACCGAAACGATTCTTAACAGCGCGAAGAATCCGGAAACGATGCGATGCGTCGCCCTCGAAATAGAGGACCGTGTCGACCATATGCTCCACCACGCGGGGTCCGGCAATCTGACCGTCCTTTGTGACATGGCCGACGAGCACCACCGTGGAGCCGGAGCGTTTGGCAAAGCGGACCAGCGCTTGGGCGCAGGAGCGCACCTGCGACACCGTGCCCGGCGCCGATTCCAGAAGGTCGGACCAAAGCGTCTGTATGGAGTCGACAATAACCAGCTCGGGAGCTTCGGCGCTGCCAAGTGTTTTAAGGATATTTGTAAGGCCGGTTTCGGTCGCCAGGCCAACCGGTGCATTGGCGACACCGAGCCGCTTGGCGCGAAGCCTGACCTGAGCGGTGGCTTCCTCGCCCGATAAATAAATCGCGCTGCCGACCGATGCGGCATATTTCGCCGCGGCCTGCAGCAGCAGCGTGGATTTGCCGATTCCAGGGTCTCCGCCAACCAGAATCGCCGAACCCGGGACCAGGCCGCCGCCGAGCACCCTGTCCAGTTCGGCTATGCCGGACGATTGCCGGGGCGCCTCTTCCGTGCCGGCATCAAGGCTCTCCAGCGCGATGAGCCTGCCCGAGCCCCGCTTGGCCCCTGGAGCGCGTTGCTCCATGATTTCCTCGACAATTGCGTTCCACGCCCCGCAGGCAGGGCATTTGCCCGACCATTGGGCTGTCGTTGAGCCGCACTCCTGACAGATAAAGGCTGTTGCCGCTTTCGCCATGGCGTCAGACCTGCTTTTCCAGGCCGACATAGCGCCGCTCATAGCGATGACCGAGGCTGGTAAGCACTTCGTAGCCAATGGTGCCCGCCTTCTCCGCGAGATCGTCAACACTGATATGAGGGCCTATCACTTCCACGAAGGCGCCCCGCGCCGCTAGATGTGGCGGTATGTGGCTGACGGCGAGCGTTATCGTATCCATAGAGACCCGCCCCAGAATGGGCGCAGCATACTCTCCAATATAGGCGGTCATTCCGCTCTCGCCATCCGCCGCGCCCAGATGGCGAAAAATCCCATCGGCATATCCAGCCGCCGCGGTAGCGATCCGCGTTTTTGTGGCCAGCTTCCGGTTGGCGCCATAGCCGACCGTTTCACCGGGCTCCGCATCGCGGATTTGCACGATGCGGATATCCAGCCGGACGACGGGTTTCATCGGATTCGCGACCCCATTGACGGCGCGCGCGCCGTAGAGCGCCACACCGGGCCGCACCATGTCGTAATGATAGGCAGGGCCTAGAAAGATGCCGGCGGAATTGGCGAAACAGGACGGGCAGGGCGGCAATTTGGATCTCAGTTCATCGAAAGAGGTCCTTTGCCGCACATTCATTGGCTCGTCCGGATCATCGCCGCAGGCGAGATGGCTGATGACCAGCGCTGGCGTGAAGTCCCCGATCAATCGCGGGTCATCCGCAAGCGCATCGACATCGCCCGGCCGCATGCCGAGTCGGTTCATGCCGGTATCGATATGCAGGGCGGCGGGGCGTTTTTCGCCCGTGTCGGCGCAATATCGCGACCAGTCCTCGATTTCAGGCAAGCTGCCCAGAACCGGCCGCGCATCGATTGCGGCGAATTCGGGAGCTGCGTCGGGGAACAGGCCATCGAGAACATAGAGGTCGACATCGCCTGCCACGCCGCGCAGATTGCGCGCTTCTCCCAGCGTCGCGACAAAAAATGTCCGGCATCCGGCGTCTATAAGCGCTGGAACGGCTCGTTTGACGCCAATGCCATAGGCGTCCGCCTTTACCACGGCCGCGCACTCGGCACCCGGCGCCAGCGCGGCGAGATAGCGGTAATTGTCGCACAATGCGCCAAGATCGATCGTCAGCAGGGCTGGGGCGGCGGGGTCGAGCGGCGAACCGGCGGGGTTTTGTATGCCGGGCGAGGAGCCGTTAGAGCGGGTCACTCATAACGCTCCGGCAGATGGGAGCTTGGCGCCAGATCGGCAAAGCGAGTGACGCTGCCGTCGAATTGCAGGGCAATGGTGCCGGTGGGGCCATGACGCTGTTTGCCGATGATGATTTCGGCGCGGCCCAGAACCTGGTCCATCCGCGCAATCCATTCGACATGATCGGGCGTGCCTTCGCGCGGCTGCTCACGCTCGACATAATATTCTTCGCGGAACACGAACATGACCACGTCGGCGTCCTGCTCGATAGAGCCCGATTCACGCAAATCCGACAGTTGCGGCCGCTTGTCATCCCGGTTTTCGACCTGCCGGGAAAGCTGTGACAGCGCGACAATCGGCACATTCAATTCCTTGGCCAGCGCTTTCAACCCTGTTGTGATTTCCGAGACCTCCTGTACCCGGCCTTGGGCTGCGCGGCGCGATGAACCGGTCAGGAGCTGAAGATAGTCGACGATGACCAGTCCCAGACCCTTCTGGCGCTTTAGCCGTCTTGCCCGCGCAGCCAGTTGGGCCACCGAAATTCCGCCAGTCTGGTCGATGAAGAGGGGCAACATCTGCAGATTTTGCGACGCGTCGACAAGCCGGTCGAATTCCTCGCGCTCGATCTTGCCGCGGCGAATGCGCTCCGAGGGGATCGACGCCTGCTCCGATATGATGCGGGTGGCGAGCTGTTCCGCCGACATTTCGAGCGAAAAGAAACCGACGACCGCGCCGTCTTCCACCTGTTCGCTGCCATCGGGCCGGAGCCCCTTCTTGTAAGCCCTTGCCACATGATAGGCGATATTCGTCGCCAGCGCTGTTTTGCCCATCGAGGGGCGACCGGCAATAATCACCAGGTCGGAGGACTGCAAGCCGCCCATCTTTTGGTCCAGATCCCTGAAACCGGTTGCAATGCCCGACAGGCCGCCATCGCGTTTGTAGGCATTGGCCGCCATATCGATGGCGTCGGTGAGGGCGGAAGAGAAGGGCTCGAAACCCGAGCCGTATTTGCCGGTTTCGGCGAGTTCGAAAAGTTGCTGTTCGGCATCCTCGATCTGTACAGCCGGCACGGCGTCGACCGGCGAGTCAAATGCCTGGTTGACCATGTCCTCGCCGATAATAATAAGGCTGCGCCGGATGCTGAGATCGTAAACGGTGCGCCCATAATCTTCCGCATTGATGACCGTCGTCGCATTCGCCGCCAAACGTCCCAGATATTGCGGGACCGAAAGATCGCCAATCGGCTCCTCATGCTCGAAAAATGTTTTGAGCGTGATCGGCGTCGCGCGCTTTCCCGCCATAATCAGCTTGCTGGCCGACTCATATATCCGGCCATGCAGCGGATCGAAAAAGTGTCGCGGTTCAAGGAAGCCGGAAACCCGGTCGGCGGCTTCGTTATTGACCAGAATGGCGCCTAGAAGTGCTTGTTCCGCCTCAATATTATGCGGCACAGCGCGGAACTGGACGGCGCTGTCCTGGGCAGCTCCCGGATCGATTGTCGCGACATTCTCCATGCGCTGAACTTACGTGATTCTTGTTACCTGGAAACACCAATTGCCAGCCTGGCACGGCATGTTCCCGATAATCACAACGCGACGAAAGTCGTACTTGGCTTTCCCCTGAGATAACATGATTCGAAATGCTGCAATTGTCGCGTGCAATCAGCCGGTCGGCTCGCCGGCAAGATGCGGAAATCCGGCGGCGAATCGATCCGGCAGACTACGCCGCCAATGTCATGCAAAGGGACTGCCGCTCGCGGCACGGATTTGGCGGACGATCGGTTGCTATTTCCCGATTGACCTGGGTGTTTGCGGATCAGGCTTCCTTCTGGTCCGCCTCGCCGCCGTCTTCACCCATGGACTTCGGGGCGTCTTGCGCTGAGCTTTCGTCTTCGCCAGCTCCCACCTCGGATTCGTCTTCCTTCAATTCCTCTTCGACCTCCCGGGCGAGGTCCTGATCTTCGAAGACTTCCTCCACCCCGATTGCGTCCTCGCTCTCGTCGAACGGCTCGTCGCTTTGTGCGCTCACATCCTCGCCTCGAGCCTGTCGTTTCGCCTCCTCCGGCGTACGCGCCACATTGACGGTAACCGTGATCTCGACTTCGGGATGCAATGCAACCCGGACCGGGTGCAAGCCCAGAATCTTGATCGGGCGGTCGAGCCGAACCTGTTGCCGCGCAACTTCGATACCGGCTTCTGTGATATTCGACGCTATATCGCGCGTCGACACCGAGCCATAGAGCTGGCCGCTGTCACCAGCCTGACGTATGACTATAAAGGTCTGGCCGTCGACCTTTACGGCAACCGCATCGGCTTCCGTCTTGCGCTCCAGATTATGGGCCTCAAGGGTTACCCGCTGCTGGTCGAAATTCTCCATATTCGCCTTGGTGGCGCGCAGCGCCTTTCCCTGCGGCAACAGATAGTTGCGCGCGTAGCCGTCCTTCACCGTGACGACTTCACCCATCTGACCGAGCCTCCCGATCCGCTCCAGAAGAATTACCTGCATGTTTTCAACTCCAGTTTTATCGGCGGACCGGGGGTTATTCCCCTGTCTGATCCGGCGGTTTAGGTTTGTTCAAAGCACGTTGTCGAAGCTTGAGTATCGGCTCGCCAAGGCCGATCACGGCGACCAGCAGGGTTACCCAGCCGATGAGAAGCATCGCCATATAAAGAATGCCGAGAATAAATCCTGGAAAGGTGGTGCGCCGCGCGACGACATGCAGCACAACCAGCCCCATGATGATGTAGGCGAGCAGAAACGCGCCGGCGAATCCGGTCGCGACGATACCGATAATTCCCGGCATGAATGTAAGGAGCAGCGCCGCGACAAAACCGAGCGGGAATTGACGGGGATATGTCAGTCCGTCGAGCGGAGGGCAGGGGCGGATCGCTCGGCCGGAAGCATCAATTATTTTGGCGCCGGCCCACAAATTGGTGAGCATAATTCCGAGCCAGACCATTGCCGAGGTAGCCGGGAGCAGAACGACCATCATGTCAATCAGGGGATCAAGTATTTTTCGATCCGGCAAATTCTCCGATCCCTCCGGCCACTGGCTCATTATCGTCGCGTCGAAGTAACTTTTCGCCGCGTTGCGATAGGTTTCGGCATCAAAGCCCAGCATCGGAACGGAAAGCGCCGACACGGCGCCGGCCAGCAAGGTTGCCCATACGACCAGACGGCCGGGAGGGTACCATTCGACCGGGGCGGATTTGTCCGCCGCGTCGTCGGGTGGGCGGGCGAGAAGCGCCAGATAACACAGCAGAACCACGGGCAGGGCCAATGTGCCGAGATACACCGCTCCCGCCGCCGGTCCGATGATCGCGGCGGAAAAGACGCTTGCGGAAAGACCGGCAATCAGCGCGGCGGCGCTGCCCCATCCCATCCCGACGATGAAACTAGGGAGCGCCACAACAAGAAACAGCAGCATCGCCAGGAGAGATCCGGTCGCGGTCGACAGGAACAGGACTGCCGAAGCGATGCCGGCGCCGAGACTTATAAGGATTGTTTTATTCATGCCCTTCAAGCTGTCCCGCTACAATTAGCGGTTAGAGGCGGGCCCGCGCGGGCCATCACCCCAACCATTCGACCAGACGATCTGGCTGGCCTGTTCCCTTTGCCCGACCGTTAGCCGATCAGATAAGGCAGCAAGCCGAGAAAACGTGCGCGTTTGATGGCTTTTGCCAGTTCACGCTGCTTTATTGCCGAAACAGCGGTAATCCGGCTCGGCACGATTTTGCCGCGCTCGGAAACGTAACGCTGCAGAAGCTTGACATCCTTATAGTCGATCTTCGGCGATGAATCGCTCGAAAACGGGCAGGTTTTGCGGCGCCGGTAAAAGGTGCGCTGAGGTGAAGATTGTGAGTCGCTCATGAACCTCCTCCTTCTTTGTCCGCGGCGGCTTTTCTTTCCGGTTTCGCCCCCGGTCCGGGGCCGCCACGGCGCGAGTCACGGTCCCGGTCGCGACGTCCGCCACGCCGGTCATCCCTGTCGCCACGTTTCAATATTGGCGAGGGATTAGTGTCATGTTCGTCGACGCGGATCGTCATGAAGCGGATAACATCGGTTGACAGGCGCATCTGCCGTTCCATTTCAGCGACCGCGTCATGCGGAGCATCGATATTGAACAATGAAAAATGCGCCTTGCGGTTCTTCTTTATCTTGTAGGCAAGATTCTTAAGGCCCCAATATTCCGACTTGCCGATCGATCCGCCCCCATCCTTGATAATGGTTTGGAAGCCGTCGACCATGCTTTCGACCTGTTGTGCCGATATATCCTGACGTGCAAGCTGGATATGTTCATAGAGTGGCATGGCTGGTAATCGCCTTTCCATTTGCGTTCATCTTAAGCCCTGGCGCAAAGCCTCCATGAGCCGGTTTCACAGTGGAAAGGCTCAGAAGAAGATGACCCAAAAGAGCGGAGACAGGGGAAGCCGGGCCGATTCCAGCCACGCCGCGCGAAAAAAAATGTCAAGGATCGCGCAGTCTTCCTTTCAGCCTCCAGCCGAGGGCTGTAGCGAGCGCACTTATACTGGTTTGACCGGGCAATGCAACCGCGGAGCGACGCGCAGCCGGGGCCGCGCTTGACAGGCGATGTGAAACAGTGTCTTTGGCGCAAAATTTCCGGTCGCGCAATCGGCTGGCGAATATCCAGAAACCAACATAAACGCTTGTTTTGATGAGCATCGCATTCACCTTCCCCGGGCAGGGCAGCCAGCATGTCGGCATGGGCGGCGAACTGGCCAAATCCTACGCCACGGCAGCGCGCGTCTTTGACGAAGTAGACGAGGCGCTCGGACAGAAACTATCCCGGATCATGTGGGAGGGGCCGGAAGAAGCGTTGACGCTGACCGAGAATGCCCAGCCCGCCCTGATGGCGGTGTCGCTCGCCGCGATGCGGGTATTGGAAGCGGACAAGGGCGTGTCGCTGTCGGATAAGGTCAGCTTTATCGCGGGACATTCCCTGGGAGAATATTCCGCACTCGCGGCCGCCGGCGCGATCAGCCTGTCCGACACAGCAAGACTTCTGAAAACAAGGGGCGAAGCCATGCAGGCTGCCGTGCCCGTGGGCGAGGGGGCAATGGCGGCGCTTCTTGGAGCGGATCTGCCGGATGCCCGCAAGCTCGCGGAGGCCGCCGCCCAGGGCGAGGTTTGTCAAGCGGCCAACGATAACGCGCCGGGACAAGTTGTCATCAGCGGCGCCAGGTCCGCGGTGGAACGTGCTGTCGAGCTTGCGCCGGAATATGGCGCGCGCCGCGCGGTGCTCCTGCCGGTAAGCGCACCTTTCCACTGCGCTCTGATGCAGCCAGCCGCCGATGCAATGGCCGAGGCACTGGGCAAGGTCGAGGTCAAGCAGCCGGCAGTGCCGCTGATTGCCAATGTGCGTGCAGCGCCTGTCACGGATCCGAACGAGATCACCAAATGTCTCGTCGAGCAGGTCACCGGTATGGTTCGGTGGCGGGAGTCGGTGATGTACATGGCCGGGGAAGGCGCGACGGAGTTTTATGAATTGGGGGCGGGACGTGTTTTGACCGGACTTGCCAGACGTATCGAACGCTCGCTCGGCACCAATTCGGTGGGAACACCCGAAGAGCTCGAAATCGCCGCGGCGACGCTTGCGTAGACCGCCAAACGGAAAAGGGAGCCGTACAATGTTCGACCTGTCGGGAAAGAACGCTCTGGTAACCGGAGCAAGCGGCGGCATCGGCGGCGCAATCGCGGCGGCTTTGCACGGCGCCGGCGCGACGGTTGCAATTTCGGGCACGCGCGAGGAACGGCTCAAGGAGGTGGCGGGATCGATGGGCGAGCGGGTCCATATCCTGCCTTGTGACCTGCGCGACAGGGAAGCCGTCGAGGCGTTAGCCGGCCAGGCGGATGAGGCATTGGGGCAGGTCGATATTATTGTCAATAACGCGGGCATTACCCGGGACAATCTCTTTATGCGCATGAGCAATGAGGAATGGGACGATGTCATTTCCGTCAACCTGACATCGGTATTCACTCTGACTCGCGGTGTGCTGCGCGGGATGATGCGCCGCCGCTACGGGCGCATCGTAAACATCTCCTCGATCAGCGCCATTATCGGCAACCCCGGACAGCCGAACTATTCCGCATCCAAGGCCGGTATGATTGGCATGACGAAATCGGTGGCCCGGGAGGTCGCAAGCCGCGGCATAACCGCCAACTGCATAGCGCCGGGGTTTATCGAAACCGCGATGACGAACGCGCTGAACGAAAAGCAGACTGAAGCCATCGCGGCTGCAATTCCCGCTGGAGTTTTCGGTACGCCCGACGATATCGCCGCAAGTGCGCTTTATCTTGCAAGCGACGAGGCACGCTACATCACCGGACAGACCGTTCATGTAAATGGCGGGATGGTGATGATGTAAAGTTTCGCAGCTCTCAAAAATCGCCTTCCATAAGTTCAATATTCTCAGTGTTTGGCCGTGCAGCGGTCTGCTGGTCAACCGTAACAAAGTATGGTACCAAGCGGCCACTTTTTGGGGGAGAAGACACCTTCAGACTTCCCAATCCCAATCGGGCGATGGGCAGACCGGGAAGACGATTTAGAATTGCGTACACCCGAATTACGCAGAGGCGCAGCTGTTGAGATCCTGCTGGGATCTTAGGTAGACAACCGTGAGGCAAATTGATGAGTGATATCGCAGAGCGCGTAAAAAAAATTGTGATCGAGCATCTGGGTGTCGAGGCCGATAAAGTTTCCGAAAAAGCGAGCTTTATTGACGACCTGGGGGCGGACAGCCTTGATACCGTCGAACTCGTTATGGCGTTCGAGGAGGAATTCAGTTGCGAGATTCCCGATGATGCCGCCGAGACGATCCTCACCGTCGGCGACGCCGTCAAGTTTCTGGAAGGCAAGGCCGGCTGACCTCGCTGGACTGAGAGCCCCCTGACAGCAGAGTAAAGGCGCAGCGTCACGGGTTTGGTGCAGGCTATTGCGCCGCGGGACCGCGCAATGGGGCGCGTGCGCTTAATCGGGTCGATCCACAATGCGACGTGTTGTTATAACCGGTGTCGGGATGGTGTCTCCGCTTGGCTGCGGCGTCGATGCATCATGGTCGCGGTTGATTGCCGGCGACAATGCGGCCGAACGCATTGAGAGCTTCCAGGTTGACGATCTTACCTGCCAGGTTGCCTGTCAAATCCCTCGCGGTGACGGCTCCAACGGTACATTCAATCCGGATGACTGGATGGAACCGAAGGAACAACGCAAGGTCGACGATTTTATCATTTTTGCGATGGCGGCGGCCGGCCAGGCTCTGAATGACGCCGACTGGACTCCAGAAACCTATGAAGACCAGACGCGCTCGGGTGTCCTGATCGGTTCGGGTATCGGCGGTCTTCAAGGTATTGAGAAAACATCCCTTTTGCTCGCCGAAAAAGGCCCGCGCCGGATCAGCCCCTTCTTTATCCCGGGCCGCTTGATCAATCTTGCGTCGGGCTATGTCTCGATAAAACATGGACTCAAGGGGCCCAACCACTCCGTCGTCACAGCCTGTTCCACGGGCTCGCACGCAATTGGCGATGCGATGCGCATGATTGCGCTCGATGATGCCGACGTCATGGTCGCGGGCGGAACGGAATCTCCGGTTTGCCGCTTGTCGGTGGCCGGGTTTGCCGCCTGCCGGGCCCTGTCGACCCACTTCAATGACAAGCCGAAACAAGCCTCGCGGCCGTATGACAGGGACCGTGATGGATTCGTCATGGGCGAGGGGGCCGGCGTTGTGGTTCTTGAGGAACTCGAGCATGCCAGGGCCCGCGGCGCGGAAATTTATGCGGAAGTCATCGGCTATGGATTGTCGGGCGACGCGTTTCATATAACGGCGCCGGCCGAGGATGGCGACGGCGCCTATCGCTGCATGGTCGCAGCCGTGAAGCGTGCCGGCATCGAGCCCGCCGACATAGACTATATTAATGCGCATGGCACATCGACGCCGATGGGAGATGAACTGGAACTCGGCGCGGTAGAGCGGCTTTTCGGCAACGCCACGGGCAAATTGACGATGTCTTCCACTAAATCGGCAATCGGACATCTGCTTGGAGCGGCAGGCGCCGTGGAGGCGATTTTCTCCGTTCTTGCGATCAAGCATAATTTGGCGCCGCCGACACTCAATCTGGATAATCCGACTGTGGAAACATCAATCGACCTGGTTCCGCATGAATCGCGCGAACGCGAAATCACCACAGTTTTGAGCAACTCTTTCGGCTTCGGCGGAACGAACGCCTCCCTGGTCTTCAGGCAATATGAGGGCTGAAATCGCCTTTTCGGCAGGGAATCGTGATATTTCGCGATATTGCCATATTTGGCAGTAGAGTTTTTTGATTGGCGAAGCGAAACTCACTGTAGATGTCGACGGACAACAACTATACCGAGAATGCCGGCGTGATTGGCGAGAGCCTGGCCAAGAGCGCGGCCAACGACGATATTCAGCTGGAAGATCTGCGTCCGCGCAGCCCGGCGGAAGCGTTGGAACCGACACGCGCGCCCGAACCGCCAGAGCGTCGCGAGCGGCGCAGACCGCACCCGATTCTGATCGTCATGAACGGGATCATGACGCTCCTTGTCGTCGCAATGCTGGGTTTTGGCGGTCTCATCTATTTTGCCAAACTTTCATTCGATGAGCCCGGTCCGCTGGCGACTTCAACGATCGTCGTGATTCCAAAGGGCGAGGGTGTGAATGCCATAGCGGCGCGGCTGGAACGCGACGGGGTCATTGCAGACCGTCGTATCTTCGTGGCTAGTGTCATATATTTCAAGGCGCAGCAGAAGCTGAAGGCCGGGGAATATGAGGTCCGCAAGTCCGCGAGCATGCGCGACGTTCTGGACCAGCTGACCCGCGGCAAATCGATCTTGTACAAGGTCACGATCCCCGAGGGACTGACAAGCGAACAGGCGGTCGAGCGGCTGCGCGGCGCGGAAATGCTGGTTGGCGAGATCGCCGAAATTCCGCCCGAGGGTTCGTTGATGCCCGACACCTATAAATTCTCTCGTGGCATGACGCGACAGGAGTTGCTTGAACGTATGCGGGTCGAGCAGCAGAAATTTGTGTCAAATCTCTGGGAATCGCGGGTTCCTGGACTGCCCTACAAGACGGTGCAGGAGGCGATTATTCTCGCATCCATCGTTGAAAAGGAGACCGGGCGAGCCGATGAGCGGGACAGGATCGCGGGTGTGTTCGTCAACCGGCTGCGGAAGGGCATGCGGCTGCAATCCGATCCGACAATTATCTATGGAATTGCCGGCGGCAAGGGGACTCTGGGCCGTCCGTTGCTACGCGAGGAAATCAGAAAGGCAACGCCTTACAACACCTATGTCATCGACGGGCTGCCGCCCGGACCGATCGCCAATCCGGGGCGTGCCGCGATCGAGGCCGCGCTGCGACCGGCGAAAACCGACGACATCTTTTTTGTCGCGGACGGGACGGGCGGGCATGCCTTTGCACCGACGCTGACAGCACACAATCAGAATGTCGCGCGATGGAGACAGATTGAGCGTGAGATACGTGAAAAGGAAAAGGCAGCAGCCCTGGCCAAAAAGGCGGAAGAAACTGCGGGGCTCGTTGTGAATGGCGCGCCGCCTGCGGATGCAGCCAGCTCTGAGACTACACTTGGCGCGACGCCAGGTATGTTGACCACGGGACTGCCGGGATTGTCGGTCAGCGGAACATTGGAAATGCCCGATCTCGACATCCCCCTGTCCGGCAATCCTATTCTGGCCATGCCGCAGGACTCACCGCAGACCCCGCCTCAGCCGGCCGCGCCCCAAAACGCGCAAAACCGGACCGCACCACAAACTCCTGCCGGGTCCGGTGTGCCGCTGCCGCTCCGCAAGCCTGGTTCGGCGCGCTAATCTGATTTGACGGCCAATTACGCCACCGGCCTTTCTCCCTCCGCTTGTTGCCAGCACTATCAGCAACTACAGTTCGGCACATCGAATCGCGGCCGGTGTCATTTCGATGCGCAATCCTGCCGCCAGAGCAGATATTGTCAGGGACCATGGCATTGAAAAGCATGACAGGTTTCTCCCGTGCCGATGGTGGCAACGGCTCGACCAGCTGGCATTGGGAATTGCGAACCGTTAACGGCCGGGGGCTGGATATCAGGCTTCGCTTGCCGTCGGGACATGAGGTGCTCGAGCAGCCGGCGCGCGAAGCCTGCAAAAAGGCACTCTCGCGTGGCAGCTGTTCGGCAAGTCTCTCGCTAAAGCAGACAGCGGGCGCAGTGGGCGTAAGGCTGAACAAAGAGATTTTCAAGCAAGTCGCGGAGGCCGCCAACACGGCGCGCGGCATGATCGATACGCTGCCGCCCAGCCTGGACGGCCTGCTTGCCGTGCGGGGCGTGATCGAATATCTCGAAGACGAGCCCGACGAGGCGGTGATCCAGGCACGGCACAAGGCGATGCTGGCGGATCTTGACAAGGCGCTTTGCGACTTGGCCGACGCGCGGCGCGCCGAAGGACAGCATCTCGCCAACGCAATTTCCGGTCAGATCGATGAAATCGAGCGGTTGACGCTGCAAATTCAGGACGCTCCCGCCCGTACCGCGGAGGCAATAGGGTTACGCCTCAAGGAACAGGTTGGGCGATTGCTTGACGATGCGGCGTCCCTGGATGAGCAAAGGCTGTACCAGGAAGCTGCGTTGCTGGCGACAAAAGCCGATATTCAGGAGGAAATCGAACGCCTCAGGGCGCATGTTGCGGCCGCGCGGGATTTGCTGGAAAGCGATGAACCGGTCGGGCGGCGGTTCGAATTTTTGACCCAAGAATTCAACAGGGAAGCGAATACGATCTGCTCGAAGTCGAACGATATGGACATCTCGCAGGCCGGGCTGGCGCTCAAGGCGGTGATCGACCAGCTGCGCGAACAGGTTCAGAATATTGAGTGATCCCATAAGCCAGCTGAACAGACGCGGGCTTATGCTTGTGTTGTCGTCACCCTCGGGGGCGGGCAAATCGACCTTGGCGCGAAAACTGCTGGAGGCCGACGCCGGCATCGAAATGTCGGTATCGGTGACATCGCGGAAACCCCGGCCGGGCGAGATCAATGGAACGGACTACCAGTTTGTCGATGCCGACGAATTCACGCGTATGCGGGACCGTGGTGAATTCCTCGAATGGGCGCTTGTCTTCGATAATTTTTACGGAACGCCAAAAGCGCGCGTCGAGGCAACCTTGTCCGGGGGGCGCGATGTGCTCTTCGATATCGACTGGCAGGGCACGGAAAGTCTCCAGAAAACCGCCAAAAACGATCTGGTCACGGTTTTCGTCTTGCCGCCTTCGGCGCAGGAGCTGGAAGAGAGGCTAACCAAACGGGCCCAGGACCCGCCCGAGGTTGTCCGCCGCCGCATGGCGGGCGCCAGCAACGAGATTCAGCACTGGGATGATTATGACTATGTAATCATCAATGAGGACGCGGATGTCGCGCTTCGCGAAATCCGGGCAATTCTCGAAGCTGAGCGGGTGAAGCGCCGTACAGGATTGCAGGAATTTGTCCGCTCCCTCCAGTCGAAACTGTAAACAGGGCGAGGGGTGAAATACCGCGTCAGAAGCCCCGCAACTCATGCACGGCACAGGCCACGGCGCAAAATTCGGAAACGGTCAATTGTTCGGCTCTCAACTCAGGACTAATACCAAGTTTTTCTAGTTCATTATCAATGTTGTGGCCAACTGACTTCAAGCTTGATCTCAACATTTTGCGCCGTTGCCCGAACGCCGCCTGGGTCGTTGCCTCCAGCGCGCGAACAGACCCGCAATCTTCCGGGCGCGCACGCGGAACCAATTCCACCAGGGCCGATTCTACTTTCGGCGACGGTGTAAAGGCGCGTGGTGGAAGGGAAAACAGTATTCGAGGGCGCGTTCGCCACTGCGCGAGCACCGAAAGGCGGCCGTAACGCTTGCTGCCGGGCGAAGCGGTGATCCGTTCGGCAACCTCGCGCTGGAACATCAACACCATCCGATCGCACCATGCCGGCCAGCCGGGGGTGGACAGCCAGCGTGTCAGGAGTTCGGTGGCAATGCCATAGGGGAGGTTGGCGATTATCCGGCCCGGCGAATCCAGAAGAGCGCCATAGTCCATATTCAGGGCATCTTCCTCGATCACCCGAAGTCGCCCCGGATAGTGGTCGGCAATCTCGTCGAGGGCAGGGAGGCAGCGCCGGTCACGCTCGATCGCGATAACATGTTTCACTCCTTCCATAAGCAGTGCGCGTGTCAGACCGCCCGGTCCCGGTCCGATTTCGACGACCGTGATCCCTTCGAGCGAACCGCCGGCGCGGGCTATACGGCGGGTGAGGTTGAGGTCGAGGATAAAATTCTGCCCCAGCGTGCGCCGCGCGGAGAGTTTCAGCCGGGCGATGACATCCCGCAAGGGGGGCAGCTCGGCAGGCGTTGTCACCGGGCCGCCTTTCGGCGTGACGCCAGCAGCGCCGCCAGATTTAAGGCCTCGATCATACTCATGGGATCGGCGCGGCCGGTTCCGGCC